>SOJU01000198.1 GCA_004376465.1 Anaerolineales bacterium
TGATCGCTTACGTGTAACTCAACAGCGTGTATCTGAGATCGAAAGAGATGAATTATCAGGTTCGGTTACATTAAAAAGCATGCGTAAAGTAGCAGATTGCTTAGACTGCGTATTTGTATACGCACTTGTCCCTCAGATAAGCCTCGAACAAACTGTGCATGATCGTGCAACGCAAGTCGCTGAGGAGCGCCTAAAACGCGCATCTCAATCAATGTTGCTAGAGGGCCAGGAGCTAAATGAAGATGATGAATTAGATGCCTTGACCGATATGATCGAAGAAATGATCGAAACTCTACCTTCAACACTATGGGATGATAGTTAAATATGAATAGGCTTGAATACCCTGATGGAGCAACTCCGATTGACCCGGATGGGGCAAGGGGATTGATTTTAACCCACATCACCACCCGTCGTGAACTGGATCGATGGGAACAAGACAATATCGCAGAGGCATTGGCGTGGTTAGATAAAACAAAACCTATCGACATACTAAACGGGACATTCATTAGGAAATTGCATCATCGTATGTTCAAAAACGTCTGGAAATGGGCGGGGGAATTCCGGCTTACTGATAAAAACATTGGCGTTCCGTGGTGGAGAGTTCCAGTCGATGTAAAGACCATGTGCGACGACGTTATATGGAGGGTAGAACATCATAGGGCTTCACCCGACATACTGGCAATCCAATTTCATCACCGCCTTGTGTCAATCCATCCGTTCCCAAACGGGAATGGGCGGCATGCACGTTTAATGGCAGACCTTTTTCTTGAGAATATTCTGCAAACTCCTCGATTCTCTTGGGGCGGGAAAGATCTCTCAAAGGGAACTAATGCGCGAAAAAGGTACCTCCAAGCTCTCCACGCAGCAGACAACAATGATTATGATCAGCTCGTAGAGTTTGCGAGATCATGACTAAATCCTAAGGATGTTTATTTCAGCCAATTATTTATGAGAAAGACATCCAGGTTATGGGTGAGGTGATGTTCAGTCGACGACCCGCTCAACTTCTATCCAAAGTTTGCTCCCGTCAGTCGTAAGATCTATCGTCCCGTTGATATCTGTCCGCAGGATCGACCTGTTTAGCAGAGGGCCGGAAATGTTCTTGGGAAGTTCCGCGGGCATTTCCCCCGTGCGCAGCGAGAGCAGAATGACCCCGGGGTTGAGGTGCGTTAGCCATTCGTTGGGGTTGACCGCGGCGTACCCACCAGCTGGCAGGAGAACAGCGGAGACAGATCGCAAACGTGGGTCATCAAGTGAGTCGTGGATCAGGTCCGGATCTGCGCCGGGGGCAAGCAAGAACCGGGCTGAATCCCACTGAACCATTATCAAGGCCCCACTGTCGGATACGGACAAGAATTCCAGGAACGCTCCATCGCCAAGGGCGAGACGATGACCTGGCTCATAGATTGTTTTCGGGGTCGAACTTTCGTCTAAATCTTCCAAGACGCGCTGAAATGACCCCTTCCCGCTGGATCGGGGGATTAGACTGTGTCGAATCACGAAGTGGTCTGAGAGCCTCGTCAAACCGCCGACTTGATCGTAGGCTGTACCTCCGATGATCAGCCAATCCAGCTCTCTCTCGAAAATAGATGTATAGCGGTTGAGTAAATCTGTAAGCCGAATCGGGCTGGACCCGCCATTGATTAATACGGAGCCGCCATTTGGACTGCGAAGAAGAACCGCATCTCCCTCGCCCACATCAAGAATCGTTATGTGGAGATCTCCGTCGGGTTGGTGAGCGAGCTTATGCCAGGTTAACCCGCATATTACTGCAAGAGCTGTGAGACTCAAACGAAGACGCAGATCTGTATCCGCCCGCAAGCGGATGAGTGTCGCTCGGCCAGGACGGCGGTCAGGCGGGAGAGAGAACCCATGTTCCACCCAGGAGCAGGATGTAGTAGGCGAGGACTAAAGGGTAACCGAAAGAACCAAGGGCGATGCTTGCTGCAGGCCACTCGGCGAAGAACCTCACCGCCTGGTTTGTAAAAGCCGGGAATAGCCATGCTACCCAGGCAATCGGCTGCCCGAGAGGAATCCAAAGAGCGCCCAATAGGGAGGCGAGCCCTCCCAGGATCATGAGCAATGGTTGGAGCGGAAGGATCACGGGATTTGCGAGAATGGAGACGAGTGATAACCGTCGGAAATGGATGGCAGTAAGTGGCAGTGTAGTGATCTGGGCGGCGAGTGTGAATAGGAAGAATTCGGAGATGGGGTTGGCAATCTTCTCCGATCGATTTGGGGTTAGCCAGCGGTTAAAAATGCGTATGGCACCTTCGCGCAGCGGATCGGCGTAGAGGATTAATCCGAGGGTTGCGAAGAACGAGAGTTGGAAACCCACATCCCATAACGTTCGCGGATTGATCAAGGTCATGATGATCGCCGCTGCCGACAGGGAAGCCAAACCGTGAGTCTGGCGGCCGAGGTGGCGGGCGGTTAAGGCTAACCCGCCCATTACGGCAGCCCGTTGAACGGCGGGATCGGCCCCGACGAGAAGTGTGTATAAAAAAATGGCGGCTGCTGCTGCCCAACCTCCCCGCCTGGCTCCAAACCATCTTCCAAACACGGAAATGAATAGACCTGCCAGGAGGGTGATATTCATCCCTGAGAATAGATATGTCTATACTCGAGACAAAAATTGAGTTATAGGTTCAGGTTCAGCAAGTCGAGTATATACGCTTGATAGCGCCCCTTTATCGAAAGATCCATTTTCTTCTGTCAACTTCATCAACCTAAAGATTTCATTTGTTCTATTGCACCTCCCTTCACAATCCTGTACTGTAAATATGACATTGTTGGCCTCAGCATGGAAGGGTCAGCGCTCTACTCTCACCAGAACATAGAACCCTGCCTCATCTGATGTCGGGTTTTTTCGTATTCCCAGACCGTCCATATTTTGTGAGGATTGGACATGGGAGAATTCGGGCGATTATTAGGCTCTCGGTCAGAAGACGAGTAGGTTTCCAGAGCCGTACTGTAGGTAAACACCCACGTGACGCGAGCTCTCGATGATAGGAGGATCAGATGCCCAGATGGCAGAACGCTAAATCCTTCGTGGAACTGGCATTATCAATCGATAAACACCTTCCAGGCTACGTTGATGCCTACTTTGGTCCCGAAGATATTCGCGAGATTGTTGACGCAAAAGGGAAAGTACAACTGGAAGATCTGTCCTCGACTTTAGACCAGATCATTGACTCAACTCATCAAGATGCAATATTAACGAAAGAGCGAAGAGAATATTTATCCGCTGAGCTGAAAGCAATGCATACAACCTTGAGAATCTTGAAAGGAGAAGAGATTGGTATCGTTGAAGAAACCCAGGGATTATACGGCCTTACGCCCATCTGGACCGAAGAGAGTGTGTTTGATGAGGCACATCAGGACCTTGAATACCTCTTGCACGGTTCTGGACCGCTAGCTGAAAGAATGGAGAGTTTTAGGGAAAAGATAATTGTTCCTAAGGTAAACCTCAAATCCATCGTTAGAAATATTGCAGATGATTTCCGGCGTCGAACGGTGGAAGTTATCGCACTCCCAGAAGATGAGAATTGTGAGTTTTCATTTGTCCAGGATAAGTCGTGGCTGGCTTATAACTGGTATCTTGGCAAATGTTTATCACGGATTGACATAAACATTGATCTTCCGTGGTATGCTGGTTTTCTTCCGCATGTTATTGCTCACGAAACTTACCCTGGACATCATACGGAGCATGCTGTAAAGGAGAAGGAGCTATACCGAGAAGGAGGGTTTCTGGAACACAGCATAATTCTCAGTAATGCACCAAGCGCAGTTGTATCTGAGGGTATAGCCGAGATCGCCCTTGAAATTATTGAGACACCCGAGGAAATCGCTCAAATCTTGCAATCCGTTCTTGATCAAGCAGGGTTGAAGGACGTCGATGGTATTCAGATATATCAAATCAGTAAAGCAATGCGTCCGCTAAGCAAGGTTAGCATCAACCGGGTTTTGCTGCTTCACAGCGAAGGCGCATCCGATGAAGAAGTAATAAATTACGGAATGCGATATATTTTAATCAATGAACAGTTTAGTAGAAAAGGGCTTGAGTTTTTGAAGGATCCTCTCTGGCGATCGTACGCTACTCTTTACCCTTTGGGTTATGAACTTGTCCAAGATTTTATCAGCAGAGGGGAGGATAAGACTGAGCGGTTCTTAAGGCTTATTAGAAAACCAATGACAACCTCTCGGCTGCTCGCTAGAGTCACTTGAAGATTAAAGATTAGCAGGTAAATCCAAAGTCACAGCGGCTGGCCGCGCCCCTCCTCCCTCGCCATTTGCTTCCCCGCCACAACCGGGGTCTTTTGACAGCCGCACCCGCGGGATATGGGAAATAGTAGCGATTATCTTGGGATGGGAATATTGATGAGCAAGCTAAGGAACGTACAGGATGGCTGAGTACAAGACCGTTAGACTCTATCAAGAAACCGTATACGAATAGGAATAACACCTCTGTCCGGTAGGTTAACAACACAATTCCTATTAGCATATCTAGTATCAGCCTCTTCATCCCTGAGAATAGATCTGTCTGTGATTGAGATGAAAATAAACCTTTAGGCTTTAAACATGATCCCCTACTCGCAAGGATCGAGGGTTTGCTTGGCCTCTCGCCTCAGCCCCCACGCGAAGGGGGCGATTGTTTGTTCTATTGATAACTCCCCGTTGATGCTGTACTCTATTAGTGCATCTCTGACATTCATTGAAGCGGGAACTCTATCCAACTGTGTCCGTGCCCGACCTCAGCCGAGGTCGGGCTTTTCATTTACGCCCTGCAAGGGCGATAACAGGGATGGAGAAATCATCTATGGAGATTGAGGAGGGAGAGCCCGGGAAGACCCCGACGGCCACACCTACGAACTGTCCACCCCGGGTCCACATATGTGCCGACGAAATCGATCGGCAAGATCGTCCCTACGCCTGGCAAGTTTGCGAGCACTTCGGTTCTTGTTCCTGTTTCGCGTGATGTATTGAAAGGAGGTAGGGATCGGATCGATGATGAGCCACAAATCACAATAATCAATCTGCATCAGAACAAAGGAGGACACCTATGTCCGATATGCTTTTACAACTAAACTTCAAATACAACGTAACAAGTGCAGAATACGAGGGAGCAGTATCCCCGTTGGCTGATCAATTCGCCGCGGTGCCCGGTTTACGCTGGAAGATCTGGATGATCAATGAGACCGAAAGCGAGGCGGGAGGGATATACCTCTTTGAGGATGAGGCCTCACTGAAGGCCCTACTTGAGAGCGAGCTCGCCGCTGGAGTAATGGCCCATCCCGCGCTTAGCGATTTCAGTGTAAAAACATTTGCGGTCATGGATGCGCTCACGGTCGTCACTCGTGGTCCGGTAGGATAGAGAACCGCCTTATAGTCACCCGATCGAGATTGGGCTGATTATCGGGTAAGCCCAGACGAAGATCAAATTCGCTAAGGCTTAAAACTACAACCTCGCCTCCCAAGGGCCGGGGGCGTTTGTATTACTAGTCACATCCATTCCCTGGAATTTGAAACCGGGAATGGCGATGATGTGGGTGGTCTCGGTGCGGTTATAGGCTTCTAGCAAATCAGGGGGTATTCCGCTTTCTTTGCCAAGCAATATGCCTGACAGCAAAGAAGCCTCTGGTTCAGGAAAGAGACGCAGGATGGCCTTGTGTACATGCGTGCGCAGGTCGAAAATCATGGAGAGGATGGGATTTGCCCGGTCGGAGCCGATCTTTC
>SOJU01000057.1 GCA_004376465.1 Anaerolineales bacterium
GCATAGAAACCATACTCGTTCGGGGCGGCATTCATCCACAGTGAAATCGGCATCTCCGTGACCAGGTCAATCTTGACGATGGATTTAATGCTTTTAAAACCGTATTTCCAGGGGACCACCAACCGCGCGGGTGCACCATTCTGAGGCAGCAAGTCCTTCCCATAGAGCCCGGTAGATATCAAGGTCAAATCATGCATGGCTTCATCCATGCGCAGGCCTTCTACATAAGGCCATTGGTAGAAGGGATATTTCCTGAAACCAGGCATGCCCTTCGTGTCGTGGATGGTCTCAAAACGCACGAACGTTGCCTCGGCTTTGGGCTCCACTTGCGCCAGCAGCTTGCTGAGCGGAAATCCCATCCAGGGAATGACCATCGACCAGGCTTCCACACAGCGCATACGATAAATACGCTCTTCGATCTCGAAATTGCGCAGATCATCCAAGGAGAATGTTATTGGGTTGTGGACCAAACCGCCTACTTGAATTTCCCAGGGTGAAGTTGGGTAACCCTCGGCCAGCTTGGCAACATCAATTTTATCCGTCGTGAACTCGTAGAAGTTGTTGTAGTTGGTGATGTCATCGAAGGTGTTGAGCGGATCTCCCAATTCGTCGACATTAGAACTGGCGGACGGATCAACGGGATCCGCAGCGGGATCTCCCTGAAGCTCCGGCTCGAGTGTCATCGTCGGAGAGGCCACATTACAAGCAGCAAGCAGGGCTGCCCCCCCCGTTAGAATACCCATGCTTTTCAAGATATCTCGTCGAGATAAGTAGATATGTTCGGGTGTGATTTCCGAGGGGCTGATTTTGCGCATTGTAACTACCTCCAGAATCCCCATAAGCTTAACTTAATATTCCAAGCTCCGCGAGCAGCGGCCTAATCGCCTTATCGGTTGCACCGTAGGCGCCCCTGAAATAACGTCGACGAACCCAGTTTCAGCGGCACAGTGGTTCAAGCCGGAACCACTGTGCTGGAGAGGCTTGGTCCTCTGAACACCACAACGCATGGTTCAGGGTAGGCGCGTTAAGACAAGTACCGGAATGACGCGAGTTGTCTTTTCCTCATACTCGGCAAAACCGGGATATTGGGTGGACATCTTTTCATAGAGTTCTGTGCGTTTGGGTTCTTGAGCAACCTCAGCTTGGGCTTGAAACTTCTCGGTACCGACTTCAACGGTAACCTCAGGATGGGCGACGACATTGTGATACCAGCTAGGATGGGTCAGTGCCCCTCCTTTTGAGGCGATGATCACATATCTTTCGCCATCGGCCAGATACACCACTGGATTCAGGCGAGGTTCCCCGCTCTTTGCGCCGATTGTGTGCAGAAGAAGCAGGGTCATTTCCTCAAAAGGTCCGCCGACCTTGCCGTCGTTGGCACGAAACTCCTCAATAACGGCTTTATTCCAATCACTCATGTACTACCTCTCTAAAACCAGGATTAGCACCATCAAGAGCATGGGAATGTAGACGGTGGAGCACTCTGAGAGTCCCGCCCCTTCATTTACACATCCATCCTTTTAAAATTAGGCGGTGCACCCCATTTCTTGGACACTTTTTGGGCATCGGAATTGTGATGCTAC
>SOJU01000133.1 GCA_004376465.1 Anaerolineales bacterium
GTCCTGGGGATGTTCGGCCTGGTGGGAAGCGGACGGACCCAGGTGGCACGCTGCATCTTTGGCGCTGAGCCATTCACAACCGGGGAGGTCCGGCTCGACGGTAATACGGTTCGCCCAAGGTCGCCACGAGAGGCAGTAAAGGAGGGCATCGCCTTGCTTACCGAGGACCGGAAGCGTGATGGCCTGGTGTTGAGCTGCACTACTCGGGATAACGCCAGCATGGCCATATTTGATGACCTGAGCAAATTGGGCGTGATCAATCGCCGCGCACAAAAAACTAGGGTGCAGCAGAAGGTCCATGAACTGGACATCCGCCCACCACAACTCGACCGGTTGGCCCATCAGTTGAGCGGCGGGAACCAACAGAAACTCGTACTCGCGAAGTGGCTGATGACACAGGCAAGAGTGCTGATCCTTGACGAGCCCACCCGGGGGGTCGATGTGGCCACTAAAGTCGAGATCTATCAGATCATCAACAATCTAGCGGTCGACGGGATGGGCATCCTGCTCATCTCGTCCGAGCTGTTAGAGATCCTCGGTATGAGCAACCGGGCCCTGGTTATGCGGGAAGGTCGTCTCGTGGGAGAGTTCACGCGGGCTCAAGCCAGCGAGGAGAAGTTGCTGGCCTCAGCCGCGGGTGTGAGTCAATGACCAGAGATTCTACACCAACGCCAACCACTCCGATCAAGTCTATAGCGGGCTTGCGGACTTTGCTGCTTGGCAAGCTGCGGGCTCGTCTCGGCCGCCGATGGGTAGACTTCGCCTTCATCGCTTCCTTTATTGTCCTGCTGCTCATCACCGCCACGATGTCGGATGTCTTCTTCACCCAGCGCAACCTGAGCAACGTGATGCGGCAGTCGGTGACCAACGGTCTGCTCAGCCTGGGCATGCTGGTTGTAATCCTGACAGGAGGCATCGACCTATCGGTCGGGCCCATGGTCGCTCTTACAGGGATCATGGTTGCGGGCATGTCATCCCAGGGGATGCCTCTGCCTCTGGCAATCCTAATCTGCCTGGTTGTCGGCATTGCAACCGGAGCTGTCAACGGGTTTTTTATTGCCCGCTTCAAACTCCAATCCTTCATCGTTACGCTCGCCACAATGGGAGCGTTCCGCGGGTTAGTCTACGTCTATTCCGACATCCCGATCACGCCCTCGAATCCGGCCTTCCGCGCGGTTCTCGGAGCCGGTTTCATAGGCCCATTTCCTGTGTCGGCTCTGATCATGCTTGCCTGCTATCCGATCGTCTGGTTCTTTCTCAATCGGGCCAGGGCCGGACGCTCCATCGTGGCGATCGGTGGAAACGAGGAAGCGGTACGCCTAGCGGGGATCAGCGTCACCTGGCACATTTTCCTGGCTTACATGATCTCCGGCCTTTTTGCCGCTATGGCGGGCGTGATCCTAGCCTCCCGCCTTGGGATCGCGCAACCCAGTGTGGGCGCAGGCTTTGAGTTGGATGCCATCGCTGCCTGCGTCATCGGTGGCGCCATCTTGGGGGGCGGAGGTGGAAGCGTTCTCGGCACCCTGGCCGGGGTTGTGTCGTTAGGCATGATTGATAACTTGCTCAATCTATTCAACGTTCAGTCCTACTATCAGCAGATCTTTAAAGGTGTAATTATCCTGGTCGCAGTCATGGCGCGACGCAAGCAGCGATAGACAGTATCCCAACTGCAACTGTCCAGCTTTAATCCGAACTGGGTGGAAGGAGGTAAAGAGAAGGGCCATTGTACGTACTGTTACAAACCGATCTAACCATAACGATTAATGAGGAGGGTTCTACAATGAAACGAAATTTCGTTCTGACTATCGTCATGATACTGGCGGTGGTGATAACAGCGTGCGGACAGGCTACACCAGAGGCTGCTCCTGAGACAGGAACGCGCGACTTCAAGATTGGGATGGCCAATTTCTCACAGTGCTGTCCGTACTTCATCGGCATGAATAATGCCGTGATAGCTGAAGCGAAGTCATACCCCGGCATCACGATTATCTCCACCGATGCCAATGGCGATGCTGCCAAATTCCAATCAGACATTGAAGATCTGATCGCTCAAGGAATCGATGGGATCATCATTTCGGGCGCATGGCTCGAGGAGGCTCCGGCGGCATTGGACGCCCTCGCCGCGGAGGGGATCCCCACCGTTCTAGTCGATCGGCAGTTTGGTAAGGGGAGCAGTGAAGCCTACACATCCTACATTGGCCCCGACAACTTCACGATCGGAGTCCAGGACGGTCAGTATATCGCCGACCGACTGGGAGGCGAGGGTGTCGTCGTCCAACTGAGAGGCGGTCCGGCAGATAACTCGATCGGTCTCAACCGTAGCAATGGGGTGCTCAGTGTCCTGGACACGAATGCTGGCATTACGGTTGTCACGGCACCGGACTTTGGTGGCTGGAGCGCCGACGGCGGTATTGCCTTGATGGAGGACATGCTGGCTACCAATCCGCAGGTCGATGCCGTGTTCTGCGAGAACGACTCGATGTGCCTTGGCGCCCAGACGGCGATTGCCGATGCTGGCCGCTCGGATGAGATGTTCCTCGTCGGTGTCGACGGCGAGACCGCCGCACTGGAAGCCATCATAAACGGCACGAACTACGCCGCTACCGGGCTGAACAACTCGGATCAGATTGGCCGGGCTGCTTTCAATCGCCTGATGGCCATCCTGGCCGGTGCGGTTCCAGAGAAGGACACGTACCTACCTTCACCACTGATCACTGAAGACAACGTCATGCAGTACTATCATCCGGAAGGAACATTCTAGCCAGGAACGACTAGTGGCCGGGCGAGTGAGCGCGTCAGCGCTCGCTGCCCGGTCTAATTTGAAAGCCCGATATCCCACCGGTTAATGGCGATCCAGCGGGAGAATATACGTCGCCCAGTACGGATTCAATCTCCCCGCCATACACTCTCGATAGCGTTTAAAGGCAAAACGCCTCAGTGGGGGCTGATAATGACTCCTTGAAACAACATGAGGTGGAGCAGTTCACGAGCGGACTTATTTATCGCAAACAGGGAGATAGTCATCCTCAGGGTAAATGTCAGTAGAGGGACTCCCTCAAGAGGGCTCATAACACCGTACTCCCGAAAAGCCCCGCTGATGACAATAACCTGAGGACCGATAAAATACCACGCTCTCAGATGCAGTTGGATAAAGGTAAATTATGGACATCGAGGCAAAGCTGAAAGAGATGGGGCTAACCCTACCAAACCCCCCGCAACCAGTCGCGGCCTATGTTCCTGCTGTGCAAGTAGGCGAACTCCTCTTTCTATCGGGTACTACCTGTTATGAGGATGGGGAGTTTCTTTATACAGGACGTGTGGGCGCAGAGCTGACGATCGAGCAGGGCTACGCTGCCGCCCAACAGACAGCGCTCAATCTTCTCAGTGTGATCAAAGCTACATTGGGCAGCCTCGATCTTGTAGGGCGCATGGTGAAGCTGAATGGCTATGTCAATAGTGCCCCGGATTTTGACCGTCAGCCCGAGGTAATAAACGGGGCTTCTGAACTCCTTGTAGAGCTTTATGGAGAGCGGGGGAAACACGCTCGTACAGCAATCGGCGTGAGTGACCTACCTGCTCATATCCCTGTGGAGATCGAGTTAATCGTCCAGGTCAATTCATGAGGGAACTTTATCTTCAATCATCCATCTGGAACTTGCATGCTCAGACCGGGTGTCGAGCATTATCCCATACGACCACCATCTCAAGCTCATCACCAGGCTAAGGAAGGGGAACAGTGTCACAGGTATTAGAAAAACTTGGCGAACTGGCCCTGGTGCCAGTGGTTAAAATCGAAGATGCTCAAGATTCAATAGGATTGGGGAAAGCCCTGCTTAAAGGCGGTCTCCCGTGTGCGGAAATCACCTTTCGGACCGAGGCAGCTGAAGCAGCTATAAAATCCATTGCCTCTACTCTACCCGAGATGCTCGTGGGAGCAGGAACAGTGCTGACAGTTGACCAGGCAAAAAGGGCGACTGGGGCTGGAGCGCAATTCATCGTTGCCCCTGGGTTCAATCCCAGGGTCGTCGATTGGTGCTTGGAGAATAATGTCGCGGTCACACCAGGAGTTGCGACACCGACCGAGATCGAAATGGCATTAGACAAAAGACTCAATATCCTGAAGTTCTTCCCTGCGGAAGCGATTGGTGGTATCGCAACATTAAAGGCAATCGCCGCGCCTTATAGCGGCATCAAGTTCATCCCGACCGGCGGCATCAACGCCACCAATCTCGCCGACTACCTTGCCTTGCCCATGGTCCATGCGTGCGGAGGCAGCTGGATGGTCAAAGCCAATCTCATTTCCAACAGAGAGTTCAGCAAGATCACCAACCTGACACGGGAAGCGATGTCCATCGTCCGAGAGCGCCGGGGAGCTGGAGGGACCTTATGAATGACCGTGTAATAACGTTTGGCGAGGTGATGCTGCGGCTAAAACCACCTGGTCATGAGCGTCTCCTGCAGTCACCAGCCTTTGAAGCTACGTTTGGTGGAGGTGAGGCCAACGTAGCCGTATCATTAGCTTGTTTCGGCTTGGACGTGGCCTATGTCACGATCTTACCTGAGAATCCCATCGGCGATGCCTGTGTTGCTGAGCTTCGAGGCAAAGATATCGACACCTCACTTGTCGTCCGAGATGGAGAACGGATGGGGATTTACTTCCTTGAAGTTGGCGCGAACCAACGACCATCGCGCGCAATCTACGACCGGGCGAATTCAGCGATTGCTACCGCTGACCCCACAAGCCTGGATTGGAACCACATCTTTGAGGGTGCATCCTGGTTCCACATCACAGGCATCACCCCTGCCCTCAGCCAGAGCGCAGCCGACCTATCGCTCAGGGCTGTACAGGCAGCCAAGGAAAAAGGTTTAACCATCTCGTGTGACTATAACTATCGGAACAAGCTATGGACATATGGCAAGCAGGCTCCAGAGATAATGACCGATCTGGTGCGCTATGTCGACGTAGGTATCGCCAATGAGGAGGATTGCCAGCGTTCGCTGGGGATTAGTATCCCTGAGGCCGAATGGAAGCGTAAGGTTGAAAACGGTGAACTTAACCGTGGCAAGTACCAAGACCTATGTGAGAAGATGCTGGAGACCTTCCCCAACTTAAAATACCAGGCCATCACCTTGCGCGAGAGCTTCAGCGCTGACCACAATGGTTGGTCCGCATGTCTACATAACCGACATGCATTCTTGTTGAGTCCCCGCTACGAAATCAGAGACATCGTTGACCGGGTGGGTGGTGGAGATGCATTTGCCGCAGGGCTTATTTACGGGCTCGTTACAGGCATGGACGATGAAACCTCATTAAACTTCGCTGTTGCAGCTTCGTGCTTGAAGCATTCGATCTCAGGAGATAAGAACCTTGTTTCGGTAGATGAGGTGAAACGACTTATGGAGGGAGAAGCCTCCGGGCGAATTCAGCGGTAGATATCCCAACAATCCTGGTACGACATCTCCTTCGGATCTTACTCAAGTTATTCCCCACTGTGCTGGCAACTTATCCGATCCACCAGGTGTCATGGGAGTTGAAACGACGACGTTAGAGTTCCCAATTGGACAGAGATATTCGAGTCGCCTTTCCTTATTTCGGTTTGATGTGAATACGACTTAATTCTGTTGCACTTCCGGTGCAGTTCCGGTGCAGAATGCTCACCACACCATAGAAACAGTGGACTGCT
>SOJU01000163.1 GCA_004376465.1 Anaerolineales bacterium
TGGTGATTGACGATTTAGCGACGACGGGCGCGAGCAAGTTCGAGGCGATCGAACGCCTTGAAGCAGTCGGACTCCAGGTTCGAGATGTCGTTGTCTTAATTGATCGTCAGAGCGGCGCTCGCGAGGAACTGTCCGATCGAGGCCTAAAAATGCACTCGGTCTTCGATTTGGATGAATTGATTGAATACTGGTCAGGCAGCGGCGCTATCTCCACAGAACAAATCGAGCAGGTGCGGGTTTTCCTGCAGCAAGAGGGATCATGACGCGTTTTATATACGTCGCGCACTTATAACAACACTGAAAAGCGAGCGATGAAGGACTCTGTTTGCTAATTCAAGGATGCTGCTTTTCAGTGTTTGAACACAGTCGTTCGGACGCATCCTGAAATGTAAAGACCACCTTTCGAAGGATCGTAGATGGCTTACGAGCATTTCCTCCGCCCAATTCTATTCAAAACGGATGCCGAGTGGGTTCACCAGGCGACATTACAAATGCTCGCCATGGCGGGCGCATGGACGCCGCTGCGCGCCATCTTGCGGCGTAACTACTGTGTCGATGATGCGTCACTGCAGGTTAATATATGGGGGCTGACTTTCCCCAATCCGATTGGGCTGGCCGCCGGGTATGACAAGAATGGACAGGGGATGCATGGCCTCGCTTGCCTGGGCTTCGGGCATCTGGAATTGGGAACGGTGACGCCATTACCCCAAGATGGCCACCCCCGGCCGCGCATCTTTAGGCTGCCGGAGGACCAGGCGATGATCAATCGCATGGGCTTCTCGAATCGAGGCGGAGATGCTCTGCGTACTCGCCTTCACATGAGAGTACCCGCAGGGGTGATTCTGGGTATCAATATCGGGAAGGGATTGGAAACGCCGCTAGAAGGTGCCGCTGAAGATTACCTGGGGTTGATGGAAGATTTTTACCCGCTAGCCGATTACCTGGCCGTGAATGTTTCGTCTCCGAACACCGTCGGACTGAGGCGGCTTCAAGCGCAAGATGCTCTTGATGATTTGCTTCACCAGCTCGCGGAGCGTCGCTCGAAGATGCGGGATCAATGTCAAAGGGATGTCCCCCTAATAATAAAATTAGCTCCGGATCTTCAAAACGATGAGCTAAAGGATGCCGTCGAAGCAGTCTTAAAATGGGGTATGGACGGCGTCATTGCTACGAATACAACGATCTCCAGGGAAGGGTTGCGTTCCCGGAGAAGTGAGGAGGCGGGAGGGTTGAGCGGGGCTCCACTTAAAGCGCGCTCCACCGAAATTATCCGTTTAATTCACAAGTTTACGGATGGAAACTTGCCAATCATCGGTGTGGGAGGCGTGTTCGATCTTGCCGATGTTCGAGAAAAAATTGACGCTGGAGCTAGCCTTGTGCAGCTCTACACAGGTCTTGTGTACCGGGGGCCTGGCTTGGTGAGGGAGATCTTGGAGGGGTTACGCAAGAGAACCGCCTAACCTCTCTGAGAAGATGATGTGAGCAGCGCGCTCGGTGTAAACATTATCGGAATTAGATGGCACCAACAAGGATACATTTTTAGGCGACTGCAGGGAGTGACGAACCACGTCGATGCATATAGGAACACTGATGTTGGGCGAGCCATTTCGTCGCGGACGCACATCTTGAGCCTGTCGAAGGGCTCCTCGGAATGACAGTGCCGAGATGGACTTGAGTAGTTACACTAAAACTGGATAAGGGGGATAATGCCTGAATGAAGTTGCCTGGAAAAAGGTTCGTTGCGGAGTCGATAGGAATAATTGGCAGCTGGCTCAAACCTCTCGCGGGGTTGTCTATTCTCCTGGCGATGTTTGCCGCTTACTTGCTACTTGGAAGGGAGACGCTCCCACCGTCATCAAGTGAAGAGACAACCGAAGGGGATTGGTATGCAGTTTACTTCAGCCAGCCGGATGATCCGGGGTCGTCCAGCCTGCATGGCGGCCCGGATTCGGCTCTGGCACAGGCGATCGATGATGCACGCTATTCCGTCGATGTCGCCGTGATGCGGCTGGACCTATGGAGCCTGAGAGACGCCCTCCTGGACGCAGATCGCCGCGGCGTCAACGTTCGGGTTGTTGTTGACAGTGATTACATCCTCGATGATGAAATTCAAGATTTGATTGACGCCGGGATTCCTGTCGTCGCCGATCGCCGGGATTCCTTAATGCATCATAAATTCACAGTCATAGACCAATTGGATGTGTGGTCGGGCTCGATGAATTACACGATCAACGGGGCATACCGCAACGACAATAACCTAAACCACATCCGTTCCAGCAAGCTCGCACAGAGTTACACTCGCGAGTTTGAAGAGATGTTCATGGATGACCTCTTCGGCGCGTTGTCAGAACCAGATACGCCTTATCCGCGCGTGAATATAGACGGGACGGAGGTGGAGGTGTACTTCTCCCCGGACGATCATGTTTTGCGCAGGCTTTTGTCACTCGTCGCCGCGGCGGAGGAGAGCATCGAGTTTCTCGCTTTCACTTTCACATCGGATCCACTGGCCGAAGCTTTGATCGCGCGGGGTGCCGATGGAGTGCGCGTGCGGGGAGTGATGGATCGCGATCAAGTCAATAACTCGGGGGGTGAGTTCGGGAATCTGGTTCTGGCTGGATTGGATCTCCGGATCGATGCCAACCGAAACAAGATGCATCATAAGGTTATTTTGATTGATGGTGAAATCGTGGTCACGGGGTCGTATAATTTCTCCCGAAATGCAGAGGAAAAGAACGACGAGAATGTCTTAATACTTCACAGCGATGAAATTACACAGCAGTACCTGTTAGAATTCGAGCGAATTTATCTAGCTGCAAGCAAGTGAGTCAGCGACAGACCGCGAAGGAGGTTTTTTAGTGGATTATGACGGCAAGTTCTACCTGGGTCGCCCCTACGACCTGAAGAAGGGAAAGACCGGGACAAAGCCATTGCTCTACGACCCGGATGATCTGACGACTCACGGTGTGGTCGTAGGAATGACGGGTTCAGGAAAGACGGGATTGTGCATCGACTTTCTGGAGGAAGCCGCGCTGAACGGCATCCCCGCGATCATAATCGACCCAAAAGGGGACATGGCCAACCTGCTGCTCCATTTTCCGGATCTGGCACCCAAAGATTTTCTGCCCTGGATCGATCCGGACGAGGCCCGTCGAGAAGAACAAACCGTCGAAGAGAAGGCTGAGAAAATTGCTAAGATCTGGGCAGGGGGTTTGAAGGATTGGGGGATCGGACCGGATCGAATTGAAGACGTCAAGAATGCGGTCGAATACGCAGTCTACACACCTGGATCAGATGCCGGGATTCCCGTAAGCATCCTGGCTTCGCTAAAAGCCCCGCAGACCTCGTGGGAGGAAAATAAGGAAGCTTCTCGAGAGCGGATTTCAAGCACGGTTACTGCGCTCCTCGGGCTTGTGGGCATCGAGTCAGATCCTGTTCGTTCGCGCGAGCACATCCTGCTTTCCAATCTATTTGAGAGCGCCTGGAAAGCCGGTCAGGATATGGATCTCACAGAGTTGATCCATCAGATTCAGTCCCCACCCTTTAATAAGCTGGGTGCTTTCGCGATCGACAAATTCTTCCCCGAGAACGATCGTTTTGAACTGGCGATGACGTTAAACAATCTCCTGGCTTCCCCTTCCTTCGAGGCATGGATCCATGGGGCTCACCTGGATGTCGGTCAATTGCTTTGGACGGCGGATGGCAAACCACGTCACAGCGTTTTCTACCTCGCCCATCTACCCGATAGTGAGCGCATGTTCTTTACTACATTGCTGCTCACTGAGGTGGAATCTTGGATGCGAGCGCAGCCGGGATCATCAACTTTACGGGCGATTCTGTACTTTGATGAGGTCTTTGGGTATTTGCCGCCTGTTGCCAATCCACCTTCAAAACCGCCGCTCCTGCGTTTATTGAAAACGGCACGGGCCTTCGGATTGGGGGTTTTACTGACAACACAGAACCCCGTTGATCTCGATTACAAAGCCTTAAGCAATGCTGGAACATGGTTTGTCGGGAAGCTGCAGACGGAGCAGGATAAGTCTCGGCTGTTGGATGGGTTGGAATCTGTTGACACTGGAAAAAGTGGATTTAAACGCTCCGATGTAGATAAGTTGATCTCGGCT
Organism: Anaerolineales bacterium; assembly: GCA_004376465.1. Classification (GTDB taxonomy): domain Bacteria; phylum Chloroflexota; class Anaerolineae; order Anaerolineales; family E44-bin32; genus E44-bin32. Next base: position 4,122 of record SOJU01000163.1, read on the forward strand.
CTCGATAAGCGAGTGTTCCTGCTCAATAATGTCCACGAACGGGGTCAGCAAGTCTTTAAGACTCGCTGGGCTATGGCTTATCTACGGGGCCCCATCACGCGCACAAAGCTGCGGGAAGTCAACGAGTTGGTAGGTGCGCAAAAATCGGATATCTCAACAACCGACAGGGACGCGTCGGATGGGGATGTAAAGATCGATCAAGTGGCCGCAGCTAAAGTAGCTGTGGGGACCACCACCAGGCGACCAAAAGTTCCTACGGGTATTTCAGAGTTCTTCCTCCCGAATATCATCACTTCCAGCCAGGCATTGAAGGGGGCAAAGCAAGACCCCGAAAAATCGGAAGTTCTTGGTTTGACGTATCGCCCTGCGCTGCTCATCCAGGCAGATGTGCGTTATCTTGACCGGAAAATAAATCTCGATCATGTTGTATCTAGCGCGGTGATAGCAGAGGATGTGGATCCAAAAGGATTCATCCGCTGGGATGAATGGACGATCTCTCCTCTTGACCCCGCGTCGTTTGATTCTGGCCCAAGCCCTGATGCTCAGTTTGCGCCATTGGAGGCGCCCCTGAACGACGCAAAGAGGCTTAGATCGCTAGAGAAGGATTTTCAGGATTACATATACCACGGCGCGGGCTTGAGGATTCCATCGAATCCAGCTTTAAAATTATTTGCGACCCCGGGGGCTTCGGAAACTGAGTTCCAAAACCAATGCAACGAGGGCGCGGACGAGGCCGCGGTTATCGAGGTAGGAAAACTGGAGAAAAAATTTAAGACTAAGATAAAGCGCATTAATGACCGGTTGACCAAGGAGCAGCGTGAGTTGGCTGAGGATCAAGCCGACCTGGGCTCCCGCAAAGTAGAGGAGTTAGCTACGCTTGCAGAAAACGTCTTCGGTCTTTTCTCCGGTTCACGCAGCAGCCGTCGAATTTCTACATCATTGACGAAACGCAGAATGACTTCAAAGGCAAAAGCCGATGTCGAGGAGTCTCAAGATGTCATCGATGATTTTATGCAGGAGTTGGATGACTTGCGGGCAGAACTGGCCCAAGAGATCGATGAGATCCATGACCGTTGGGATCTCGTGGCTTTGGAGATTGAGGAGACCGTGATTGCTCCCTATAAGAAGAATATCCGTGTGGATTTGTTCGGGGTCGCATGGACTCCGTACTGGCGAGTTAAGGTAGGGGAGAAGGACCTCGAGTTACCCGGCTATGGCGAGGGGTTATGAGTCTGATTGACGATCTGATTGCTCAAGTGCCGGAAGGAGAGATTGAGCGAATCCGAGTGGGCCTCCATTGGACTGCGGTTGTCGTGATCCAGGGGGGAGAACGAAGATGCGGTCTTGCGTCAACGATCTCAGAACCCCACAAACGAGGTGAGCCGGCCGTACCAGAAGCAGGTGAACTGACGCGGTACACCGGTCGTGAACTTATAAAATTAGCATTTGAGGAGGATAAGCCCGTCTTGTCCAGCGTAGGAGTCGCGGCGCTCAATGCGTTACTCCCGGATCCAATCCCCGAGAAGGTTGAGGAAGAACAAGCGGAATCGCTCCTTGCTCGATATGGTGCCAACCGGACCGTTGCTTTGATTGGGCACTTCCCTTTCGTACCACGCCTTCGGAGCAAGGTAGGCGAGCTTCATGTACTGGAGCTGAGGCCGCGCCCGGGTGATCTGCCGGCAGATATGGCCTCTGATGTTCTACCGCAAGCGGACGTAGTGGCGATCACGAGCATGGCTTTAATCAATCGCACGCTGGAGCCTCTGCTCGAGCTGTGTGCGCCAGAGGCATTAGTCGTCGTGCTCGGACCCAGCACACCGATGAGTCCGGTGCTCTACGAATATGGGGTCGACATCCTCGCCGGATCGCAAATTATCGATATCGAAGGGGTTTTGCGAGCCGTATGCCAGGGTGGGAATTTCAGACAGGTTCACCGCGCGGGAGTCAAGTTGATTGCACAGCAGCGTGAAGGCTTAGAAGAAGAAAGAGCGACGGCTCAATTATGAGCCTTATCGTGATACGATATGCCATCCCCTACGAGGGAATATGGAGGCCAGAACATGAGATTCGCAATTTCAACTGAGGATAAAAAAGGATTAGAGAGTAATGTGAGCCAACATTTTGGCAGATGTCCTTATTTCGTCGTCGTGGATTTTGAAGACGATGCGGTAAAGGAAGTTAAGATCGTTGACAATCCCTATTTTGCGGGACACCGTCCCGGGCAGGTCCCTGAATATATCGCCTCGCTTGGAGCGAATGTGATGATCTGTGGTGGAATGGGTCGGCGAGCGGACGAGTTCTTCGATAATTATGGGATAAAAACCGCCACTGGAGCTGCCGGCACGGCGCAGGAAGCATTATCGAGTTTTCAGGATGGAAAACTGTCCGAAGGTGGAAACTGCGGCGGTCATGGTGAGGGACATGGACACGGTCATGGCCATGGTCATGGTAACTGCAAGGACCATGCTGAATCCGACCAATCTGATACAAAACCGTTGCACATCTAGAGAACTTCGCATCTTCGCCATCGGTCATTCAGCTTCATCATCGATGCTGAGACGGAGGCGAAGATTTTTTGTTTAAGGATGCGGGCGAGCACGGAGAGACGATCAACTGGTCAGAGGCCAGTTCGGGAGAACGTCGATGTCGAGCGCATCCCGCTGACCGTTCAGGAAGCGACGATGGCCCACGGCGGCGATCATCGCCGCATTGTCAGTGCATAAAGCCAGGGGTGGAACTCGAACTGGAATTTTGGATTTTGTCTGAAGGGAGGATCGTAAAGATTGGTTGGCGGATACTCCGCCGGCGACGAGGATTTCGTTGGCGTTGAACTCCTTTGCCGCCGCGAGCGTTTTCCCGACAAGCACATCCACGACAGCATCCTGAAATGAAGCAGCGAGATCGGCAATGGGCAGATCCTCTTCAGGGGCTTCTACACCCGCTTCGAGATTGGGTTGCAGCGAGCGCACTTCACGCAAAACTGCCGTTTTCAATCCACTGAAGGAAAAATCCCAGGTATCTTCCATCCAGGCGCGCGGGAATTTAAAAGCATCGCCCTCCCCATCTTTGGCGATTTGTTCAATTGCTGGACCCCCCGGATAGCTGAGACCGAGCAAGCGCGCGACTTTGTCGAAGGCTTCACCAGCAGCATCGTCGAGAGTGCCACCCAGTCGTTCGTACTGGAGGTGATCGCGCATTAATAGTAATTCCGTATGCCCACCCGAGACGATCAACCCAAGAAGAGGGAATGTGGGTTCTTCCTCTTCAACAAGCCAAATGGAATACAGATGGGCTTCCAGGTGATTAATTCCCAGAAGCGGTAAGCCCGCACCCATCGCAAGCCCTTTTGCCATGTTCAGCCCGACGACGAGAGAACCGGCTAAGCCGGGCCCACGCGTGACGGCGATAGCATCGATTGACTCCAGGCCCACGTGCGCCTCGGCGAGAGCGTTGGAAACAACTTGCTGGATGGTTTCGATGTGAGCGCGCGAAGCCATCTCCGGGAAGACGCCGCCATATTCGGCGTGTATTTCAGCTTGAGAAGCGACGATATTTGAGGCGATATGACGGCCGTTTTCAAGGACCGCTGCTGCGGTTTCGTCACAGGATGTCTCTATCCCCAGAATGCGTGTCTCTTCGCTCATGAGTTTCTCGCCTTCACTATTCACACCATGCCGGTTTGTCTTTATGCTCTCTGCATCTTGAGGACGATGTCCTTAGGGAACTCGACTAAAGTCTCAAGCACACCATCCGGGCGCATCCAGGCGGTATCCTCGATGCGAACCCCCATCCCGCGGTCAGGGTAATAGAGCCCGGGCTCAACGGTGATAACCGACCCGGGCAGTAAAACATCATCATCTTTTGAATAGAAACTAGGTGCTTCATGGACGTCCAGTCCGATACCGTGTGCGAGGCTGTGAACATAGCCATCGGTTATCAAGGGGTTGGAGAGAATGGTTGGGTGCCCTTTCGCTTCAAAGAGTTCGCAAGTCTGGATCTGGTAATCGCGGCAGGGTTTATGGGGTCTGATCGCCGAATATACTGTCTCGTACACTTCCAGGACATCCTCGTAGATTTGCAGGACATCATCCGGAGCGTGGTCGAGGCACCATGTCCGCGTGAAGTCATAGAAATAGCCTCCGCCAGCCTCGCAGGGGTAGATGTCGAAGACGATGGTTTGTCCTACCGGTATGGGATCCGAAGCGGTTCCGGTGCTGTGGGGAATTCCAGCGTCGCGCCCAACGGCAAAGATCGAGCCTTTGGGGTTTTCGGCGCCGCGCATCGCCAGCCAGAGATTTATTTTGCGTTTGACGTTTCCTATTGTTAGCTGCTCTCCCTCGCGATTCACCAGGTAGCCGTCTTTTACGCTATGGGAGGTTAAATACCCGGCTACGTCTCCGACGACGGCGGTGGTAATGCGACCCATGGCGCGGATCCGTTCGATTTCGCTATCGTCCTTAGTCACACGCGCTTGCGTGATCACCGAGCGCAGCCTGTTCTCGCCTAATATTTCGACATTGGGCAATTTGCGGCGCAGGATATCGATGGTCCTGAGCCAATTTCCGAATGCGATCTTTCCGGAGATGCCAATCCGACCGTGGATTTTATACTCGGCGAGAACTTTCTCAAGTAGCAGTGCCTGAGCCTGGTTGCTGTCTCTATTCGCCTGTTCGAGCAGTGCTGGATAATCGTAATCTACGAAAATGTCCTTGGTTTCCAGCCCTGTGGCTGCGGCTTCCTCGCGCTCCATCGGTTTGTGGAAGTGGATCGCCTTCCTCCCGCTCATTTTGAGTAGAAAGAGTTCGGATAGGTGCGCGAGATCGGTGAAATAGGTCATTGGCGCATTGTGAGCTGATGGTCCGAGGACGAGCAAAGCGTCGAGATTGGCTTCTTTCATCAGGCGGTCGATGTCTGTTTTCATGATTGCGCTCCTGATATTGGGCTACGTGTGATGGAAATGCAAGCGTCTTGCGATTCCAGCTGCGCCCTCCAGGCGCTGCGGCTTTCAGCGCTTGAGAACAAGCTCGATCCCCGTTAATAGATCGTCCTCTTGGTCAGCAAGCACCGTTCTCGGGTCCAAGATAACCCGGTCTTCCTCCACTCGAGCGATAATCGGTGGGTCCACTTCGCGCAAACGACCCGCAAAGGCATTCGGGTGCTTCACCTCCAGGGCGAGAAGCGTGGTGGGTAGGGTTTCCTCGGGAAGGCTGCCCCCTCCGACGGTTGAACGACCCGGGACGATTTCCCCCTGTCCCAGATATTTTCTCCAGGCTACAGCGCGCCCTTCAACAGAATCCTCGGTGGCGGCGATCATCCGCCACACAGGGACTTCCGATGTTGCGTTCCCTTTCATGTAATGCAGCAAGGTCGCGGAAAGCGCTGCCAGGCAGAGCTTATCTGGTCGCACGGCACGGGCGAGCGGTTGGCGGCGAAGTTTATCGATGAGACCCTTCTCCCCGGTCAAGATCCCCGCCTGCGGACCACCGAGCAGTTTATCCCCCGAAAATGCTACGAGTGAAGACCCTATTTGGAGTGATTCTTGCACGGTTGGCTCATGTCCCAGGCCGAACTGTGCTGTGTCGAGCAATGCGCCGGAGCCTATGTCATCCAACACGGGAATGCCGTGGCGTTTGCCGAGTTCGACCAGTTCGGTGAGAGAGGGTTCCGTAGTGAACCCCACAATCTTGAAGTTTGAATGATGAGCACGCATGATCAAAGCTGTTCGATCTTCGATTACATTTTCGAAGTCTCTCAGATGAGTGCGATTCGTCGTTCCCACTTCGACCAGCTTGGCGCCAGATTGCTTGAGCACGTCTGGGATGCGGAATCCGCCCCCGATTTCGATGAGCTGAGAGCGGGAGATCAACACTTGCTTGCGGCGAGCGAGGCTCGTGAGCGCCAGGAGAATGGCGGCGGCGTTGTTGTTCACAACCAGCGCAGCCTCTGCTCCTGTAAGCCGGGTGATTAGCGCTTCGGCGTGCATATCGCGTTTGCCTCGACGGCCGCGCTGAAGTTCATACTCGAGCGTGCTGTAGCCGGAGCTGACAGAGAGAATCGCCTCCCGAGCAGAGCGGCTCAATGGGGAGCGACCAAGATTGGTGTGAATGATGACGCCAGTGGCGTTGATCACCGATCGCAGCGTGGGTGTGAGCCAGGAGTTAAGCATATCGCCTGTTTGGTTGATGAGGGTTTGTTCATCTGGCGAGGGCGCCCCCTCAAGTACAGCGTGGCGGGTGAGCGCGAGCTGCTCCCGGAAGGCTTGAACGCAAAGAGCGTGACCGTACGCAGAAATTAGTGAAGCAGCTTGTGGATGGTTCAGGAGATGGTCGACAGAGGGGATGTCTCTCAAGCTCACCGATTTGGCCTCCATCTGCTGCGATCCAGCATTCGCAGGAACAGCTCGATCGCAATCAGACCAAGCCCAAGCAGGATCGCGAGCGAGAGATTCAGACTGCGGTTGATCTGCAGCCAGACGCACAACTCGCCATAGAGTGCAACAAGCAGCGCCCTGCGTAAAAGAATCATCGCTGGCAGATCAGGCCCCGCGGCGAACCGGCGGTGAAGCAGCCAAATGAAGGGAAGCGTGGTGCCAGTGATCGCCAGAGCGAGCAGGAAGAAGAAGAGCCATCGTGGTCCCACGGTGGGGAGAGTGCCAACGAGCAGCAGAAATATACCCAACCAGCCGATGACGGCCAGAATAATGGCGGCGATCAACAGACTGCGATAACTTGAAGATGGTAGATCAAACATTCAATAACAACCTCTTAGGGTTTGTAGGAATTATAGCCCAGCGTCCATCGACGTGGAAAATCGCCGCGCGCGACCTGTGGGAGGGCCTAGGTTATAATCCCCCGCGAGATCCTATGTCACTTCTACAAGCGGTTGATCTAAGCAAGTCGTACGGAGGCCAGGACGTCCTCCAGGGACTGACACTTTCTGTCCCCCACCAGGCTCGTATCGCGCTGGTGGGTCCGAATGGTGTTGGCAAGAGCACCTTACTCCGTATCTTGGCCGGGGTTGAGTCTTCGGATGAGGGTTCAATTCAGCGCCCACGAGGACTGCAGACTGGTTATCTCCCCCAGGCAACGGTGGACCGATCGCCCGGAATTGGATCTGATGAGCAGACGCCCTGGGAAATCGGGCTGGAAGCCTTCAGGGAATTGCGCTCTCGCGAGGAGAAGCTTGCCGAACTTGAGAGTTCCATGGCCGACCCGCAGCTTGTGGATCAGGCGATGACGCGCTATGGGGCGTTGCAGGAATCGTTTGAGCGTGACGGCGGGTACTTGTATCAAGCACGCATAAGGCAGGTTCTAAGTGGTCTGGGGTTTTCCATTAAGGATGATTTTCACCGGCCTATGTCCCAACTCTCTGGCGGCGAGAGAACACGTCTTCAGTTCGCTCGATTGCTGCTGGAGGACTCGGATCTGCTCGTTTTGGATGAGCCGACCAACCATCTGGATATCGATGCGATTGAGTGGCTTGAGAGATGGCTGCGTGATTGGCCGGGTGCTGTGATTGTCGTTTCACACGATCGATTCTTACTTGATCGAGTGGCTAATACAGTCTGGGACCTCACTCCCGCGGGACTTGAAACCTATCGAGGCAACTACTCCGCTTACGTCCAGCAGAGAAGTGAAAGGTTAGAAAACCTTTCAGCTCGCTTCAAATCCCAGCAGGAGCATATCCGCAAAGAGCGCGATTATATTCAACGCAATATCGCTGCACAGAACACCCGCCAGGCGCAGGGGCGACAAAAGAGGTTGGATCGCATGCTGCGCGATGAGGAAATCAAGCTCCAGAAAAAACAGAGAACCGCCCACATTGCTTTCAGACAACCCAGCCGGTCTGGCGATCTTGTTTTGAGGACCAGGGATCTGGTCGTGGGTTTTCGAAAAGATGATCAGGCGTTATTCAATGTTCCAGATATCACCCTCAGGCGCGGGGAATGCGTGGCGCTGATTGGCCCCAATGGCTCGGGTAAGACGACCCTGCTCAAGACGCTTTTAGAAGAAGTGGAACCGTTTACGGGAGAGGTCCAACTTGGCGCAAGTCTCCAGTTGGGATATTTTGAACAGGCGCAGGGTGGACTGCAGCCGGAGAGGACAGCTCTAGAAGAGGTGATGTCTGTTTCTTCAGATATCAAAATTTCAAAGGCGCGCAGCCTGCTAGGCGGATTTTTGTTCTCCGGCGGTGATGTGAAGAAAACCATGGCGGTGCTTTCTGGGGGAGAGCGCGGACGCGTGGCGCTGCTTAAACTCATCGTGCAAGGTGCGAATTTCCTTTTACTAGACGAGCCCACCAACCATCTCGATATTCCCTCGCAGGAAGCGCTCCAGGAAGCGATTCGCTCCTTCCCGGGGACGATCCTGCTTGTCTCCCACGACCGCTATCTGGTTCAGACGTTGGCCAGTCAGGTATGGGTTATTTCAACGGACGAGCGTTCGTTGAGAGTATTTCCCTATGGATACCAGAGCTATTTAGATGCCCGCGAGCAGGAACGAGTCAACGGATCTGACAGGGAGCAAGCTTCCACACCAACCCAATGGAAATCTAAGAAACGATCTCCCAAGCCGCCCGATATTGCCGCCATTGAAACGCGCATTGCCGCCATCGAAACTGATATGACACAGGTCTCCGCATCCCTGGAACACGCAGGGACCGACATGAAGGAGCTTGTGAAGCTGGGCGAGAAATACACCTCGCTCGAAGCAGCGTTAGAAGCGGAGATGCAGCTCTGGGAGCAAGCCGCTCGTGAGCAAGAACCAACGTGATATAATCCGCCGGTTCGATGAAATGTTTTCCTATCAAAGCCAGATAAACTAGATAACCTAGAGAAAAATGTCAGCAAAAAAACACACTAACTCGAGCAGAAAACCGTTCCCGACCTGGATGATAAAAATCCTGGCAGGCACTTTTCTCGTTGGGGCGTTGCTTTCCGCCTATCTCGTCTTTGTTCTTGTGCGTGATTTGTCCGCCTCCTGGACTGGGACGGGATTACCTTCTTTCGGAGCTCCGAAGACGCAGGCTGTAGACGATGCGGCGACGCCCACCATTCAGGTTTTGGAGACGCTCCCTGACCCGTGGAGCGGAAACGAGCGGGTTACCATTCTCTTGATGGGAATCGACCAGCGAGACTGGGAAAGCGGAGAAGGCGCACCGCGCACAGACTCGATGATGTTGGTGACTCTCGATCCGGTTTCCAAGACAGCGGGCATGCTTTCCATCCCCCGTGACCTGTGGGTTGAAATCCCGGGTTACGGCCACGGCAGGATCAACACCGCATACGTCTTGGGTGAACAAGATCGCCTACCGGGGGGTGGGCCCGAGTTGGCGATCAAAACCGTAGAGAAGTTCATGGGTGTGCCCATTCATTACTACATGCAGCTCGATTTTGGGGCGTTTGAACGCATGGTGGATGAAATCGGCGGTGTGGAGATCGACGTCCCCGAAGAAATTGAAGTCGATCCGATTTTGACCCCAAACATAACTCTCCAGCCAGGGAAACAAACGCTCTCCGGTGAGGTCGCGTTGGCTTATGCCAGAGCCCGGCATACTGAGGGTGGTGATTTTGACCGCTCTGCGCGCCAGCAGCAGGTTGCTTTGGCAATCCGCTCGCAGATTCTGCGCTTGAACATGATCCCAACGCTTGTGACAAAGGCTCCCGCACTCTACCAGGAACTGGCTTCCGGCATCCATACAAATCTAGCGCTAGACCAGATGATATCGCTCGGACTAATGGTCTTTCAGATTAATCCCGGTAATATCGGCCGCGCGGTTATTGGCCCGCCTGACATGGTGACTTTTGAGCGGGTTATCTATGGCGGAGAAGCGGCGGATGTCCTGAAACCCGTTCCGGATAAAATCCGCATGCTGCGCGACGAGATTTTCACCGCGACGGGGGCCATTGGCCCATCGGTTGATACAGGAGATCCGCAAGCTGCCGCAGAGGATGAATTTGCACGCGTGATTGTCTTGAACGGTGCAGGTCAGGAGGGGCTGGCCGGGCAGTTTGCAGATGCTTTGCGCGATCTGGGGTTCAATGTCACGGAGATAGCGAATGCCGATCGTATGGATTACCCGACGACACGCATTATTGATTACACTGGGAACCCCTACACGACCCAATACCTTGTTACCCTAATGGATTTAACTCAGAGCCAGGTGCTCTTCCAGACTCTTCCAGATGGAGAGGTCGATGTTGCCCTCGTCATCGGCTACGATTGGCAGGCGCTTTTGGCGAAATTGTCATCTGATTAGGAATTAATATCAGCGGTAGTGAGCACGTAGGGTAGAGCTGGTAAATTGAAGGTTTTACCAATGGACTGGCAGGGAACCAGTCCGTTTTTAGTTTAGAGAGTGATTAGATGGGCAGCAACGCCGAAAATCAGGCCAAGCACCGCACCAGCCAGAACATCAGAGGGGTAGTGCACACCCATGGCAATGCGAGCAAGGCAGACGAGAAGCGACCAAAGGGTCAACGTAAGCCCGATTGCAATTGGACACCAAAGAAGCGCCAATGTGGCGATTAGCGCCGCCCGCGCCGCGTGACCGGATGGAAAGGAGTGAGGGTCGGTTTTGCGGTAGACTGCTCCCCAGTCTCCTTCAGGGCGGCTGCGGCGTATGGTAAATTTGGTTGCCATAACCAGGACCGCGAGAATGAGGATGGCGGCGATGAAACGAACCATCAAGCCTTGGTAGGCCGGGTTTCCGAAAGCCCAAATAAGACCTAACCCGAGCAGCCAGAACCAAGAATCTCCGGAGTGGGCGAACACCATCGCCATAGTGCGCAAGATTCCCGGTTTCTCGGCAACCCGCAATCGAGCTGACCAGCGGGCATCAAATTTCTCCCAGGCGGCAAAATTCATCTCAATCGCTCGACTGTTGTGAGAGATCGGAGATGACAATCTCTAACTGATGTGGCTTGTCCACGTCCATGCCAATCTCCGCGTAGGGCGAGATTATTGCACGTCCTTTAAGACCCAGCCGGTTGCTCACGCGCTTTACGGCATCATCTATAGTTATGCGGCGGATGAGCATAAGGAACAGCAAATCAAACCCCAGTAGCGCAGCCTGGCGGAAGGGGTTCTTGCGTGCGGTGACCATTCGCTCCCAGAATGTGGTGTCTTCGACCAACCGACCATGGATTACATTCATATCCCCGCCGCAGACCTCAACATCCTGCAGGCGAACATAGGAGCGTGATGCGGCCGGGAAGCGAGCATCCATGGTTTGTTTTTCGACAACGGAATATTCGAGATCGGAATCTGGATCGGCACCTTGAACACGCCAATCCACCATTTCCGATGTGATCGTCGGGATATCACAGGATAGAATCAGCACTTGTTGGATCGAAGGGTCGATGCTTTGTAGATGTTCTACCCCGGCGGTCAGGTTGGCGAGCATTCCTTCGGCCTCTGGTAAGAAGTCGATCGGCTTTGAGGACCGAAGATTAACATCAGCGGGTAGACCAACGATGACGATGCGGTCCACGCTATTCGCTCCGTCAACTGCATCAACAACCCATTGCGCCATTGGTTTTCCGGCGATATCGATCAGCGCTTTGCTCTGACCATTCGCGGGGAGGTAAAGCGGGTCTTCGCTTGTAGGGATTCCACCGGCTAGAATAATTGCATTCATAGTGTTCTCCGCCTCTCGATGCATATATGCGTTAGCTCAAGATAATAGCAGGAATCGGCTATCTACTCTTTAGTGGCACTGGATTCCACTTGTAACGCTTGAGGTCAATTCTGCTCGACTTACCGAAAGTAATTTCTTCATCTTCTAACAGGGTGCGCTGAAATTCGCAGCCAGGTCTAGCGCTAATTTGTCCCCGGGCATTGATCACGCGGTGCCAGGGCACATCGTCGGGACAATCCTTAAGCGCATATCCGACCCAGCGGGCTTTGATGCGATCATAGGAAAAAGGGTTCATGTTTGTTGGATGTTCGATACAGGCTGCGATCCCGCCGTACGTCATCACGCGTCCTGAGGGGATCGATCGGCAGATCTCATAGACAAAAAGATTAAATGATGATTGATCTTTAGGCCTCATCTCGCCGGGCCATAACCTTGAGTTGGTCGGGAGGGCACAAGTGCCCCTTCAGCCTGAAGTTGGCGGTTGAGAACGATGGTAATGTCCTTGTGAATGCGCACCCGCTTCGACTGGGTGGGGAATTAGTTCAAGGTCTGAATCTGGGGTTTGAGCCCGATCTCATCAATCATGCTCAGGATCTCCGCTTTTGTCAGCGTGCGTCCTTTTCCGGATACTGCAACTAGCGCAGCTTCCATCATATTTGTGCCGAACGAACGACCATCGTATACAGCCGTAGAAGTCACCAGGGTTTTCACCCCCAGACTCTTATAGAGACGGACGTCGGAGTCGGTGGTCGTATTCGTGACGATGATCTTCCCTTCCATTTGATCGGGCATAGAGTGGATGATGTAATGGCAATCCCCGGCGATCACGGTGGCCCATTCGTAATCGCGGACCCATTTCGGTGTGCGGATTTCCTGTTTCTCGCCGGTGGGATAAAGCCATTCGAAGGGGACGCGAGAAACGACAGGCAAGAGCACCGCGGCCAGGATTTTCACAGCCCTCTTGGTGTGGATACGGATCGGAATACCCAGTCCAAACATCAGGTCACCGAAAATACAATCGTAACCCGCCTCCAGGAAAGACATCGCCATACCCCAGCGGCTGGTTGCGCCGGTGAGCAAAACCCTTCTGGGTTGATCTCCTAGACCCACCTCTTGGTCTACGAACTCCGCCAGGCGCGCTTCCACCGTTTCTTTCAGACCAGAGCCGTCGACAAGCGGCGTTTTCTTTACATAACGCACCATGGGCTTCACGGAATGCAGTAGATACTCACGATCATCCGTATGGAGGGCAAGGTCTGCCCCACCCACACCGAATGCGTCGACTTTCCCATCAAGCTCACGGTAGAGCTGGGCGGCTTTCTCCATATCGCCGTCTGTGCCGATGCGCTCGATGCGCACCTGTTCACCGAGAAGTTCAACCTCGACAGACTTGTCTCGCTTAGAAGACCCTAGGCTGATACTGACTGCTCGCTTCATCTTGTCTCTCCTATATGTAGGTTTCCTGATTAGAACTCAATTTACATCTTGTTTAATGCTTGACCTACGTGGGTTGCATCTATAGTAACACCACCAGTATAGAGTAGTTCTCCCCTTTCATCAAAGAGATCCTGGCCTAGGTCCGATTGCCAACCTGGCGACAGGAGGCTGTACCCGTTTGAACTGGTTTCGCCGCATGCGGTCACCGGTTTTCTGTACGAACTTCTCATCGAATCCCGCATCGACACAGGCCTGTGCGGAGCAGCCCTGGTCGATTAGAAGTAGAAGCAGGCGGTCAACTTCGTCGTAGGTAAAACCCAGTTCATCTTCATCCGTTTGACCATCCCAAAGATCAGCGGAGGGTGGTTTGCTGACGATCGGCTCAGGGACGCCGACTGCGCGTGCAAGCTGCAGGATCTGTGTTTTGTAGAGATCTCCCAGGGGGTTTATCGCGCAGGCGCTGTCGCCGTAGAGCGTAGTGTAACCGAGCAGGCTTTCCGTCTTGTTCCCTGTGCCAATGACTAGGCCGTTAAACGCAGCCGATTGGTCGTACAGAACAATCATCCGCATTCGGGCCATGACGTTTCCCCGCCGGATTTTGCTCGCATCTGGGAATCGATCGAAGACCGGGGTCGCCATCGGGGTGATATCCACGGTTTGCTCCCGGGCTCCCGTAGCCTCGATCACCAGCGCGGCATGGTCGCGGGAATCCGCGCCGGTCGTTTCATAGGGCATAAAGATTGCGAGAACGTTCTCTGGACCCAATGCCTCTGCTGAAAGGAAACAGGTGAGCGCAGAGTCGACCCCACCGGATACGCCGACGACCGCGCGCGAAAAACCGGCGCGGGCGAGCTCGTTGCGGATGAAATCCACAAGAGTCTTCCGGACCATACCGGTGTCGATCATCAGGGATAATTCTTCGTTTTGCATCGATCCATTTGATCCTTTCCAGGTTGCATCAGGTTTTCCCGTTCACATCCAGACAAAGTCAACCAGGCTCGAGTTGGAAAGCACAGTTATTTTGTTCGTGTAACGATCAATATCCCACCGATCCCGAGAAGTGCAAGTCCCAGGGATGCCAGTGTATCGATCCGGAAGCCAGCGATAAGAAGGCTGGGGTCGCTCCTAAAAAAACTTACCACAAAGACCCCGATAGCGATCAAGCTTAAACTAAGCATCCCGAGGTTCCCTTGCGGGAGCCGGTCTTTGAGGGTAATCAGAGCGCCGACACTTAACAAGCTGAAGATCGCCCCGACAGCTTGTGTGGGCCAGCGCAGGGTCTCACTGTTAAACATGTCGAGGCCTGTGAGCAGCGGGATTTGGCTTTCAAGGGGGATTCCGTAAGCGCACCCATCCAACCAGCACCCCAGCCAGCAGCTCGAGGCGATGATTGCGCCCGGGATTGCGAGGGCGTCAGCGCGGGTAGTCAAAGATTCGCCTGTTACTCTTGCATAGATACCCAGTCCAACCAGCGCACCGACGAATCCTCCGATCCCACTTAAACCACCCTGCCAGAGGGTTAGGATCTCGAGCGGGCGGGCAAAATAGTAGCTGCTATGCAGGAGGATGAAGGTCAACCTGGCCATGAAGATACCCGCAGCGAGCATGACCACCCCGGCGATGACCGAGTCGTTTGTAAGGCGTTGCCGAGGAGCGAGGTCCGGCTCTGTTCCGGCTGCGATCAACCAGAGCATGCCTGCAGCAACACCAACGGTAAAGACGAGAGGGTATGAAATCTTAGTAGCTCCCTACGATGATGGCAATGATACCATCGGCGCAGACAGGATTTCAATCTCCTGGTGACATATCCTTGAAGAACTGCATGGAATAGTGCACAATTAGATGGGGTGAATGTCGGCTGAATGTCCGCTAAAGCGGAGTGGTCTACCCGAGTTCTCCGTATACACTATTTAAAACTCACTCAAGAGGAGGTGAAGGTAGATGGCAATCATCGAATCACCACTGTTTCCAAGCCTGCTCTATTTGTTATTGGTTGCCGGGATATGGTTGACGGCGCTGGCGGTTGTAAACCCGGGAACGGGAGCTCTGGAAATCCTTGCTCTCGCCGCGCTGGGAGGGGTAGCGTTGGGAACGATCTACGTGCCGTTTAACGCATGGGCGTTAATCGTTCTTGTGCTTGGAGGTGTGTTGTTTATCGCCTCGCTCCGTTTGCCTCGTCCGGAGATCTGGCTGTCCTTATCTGCGTTGGCTCTAAGTGTGGGCTCTGTCTTCCTCTTTCAACCGGCGGGAGGTGGAGTGGCAGTTCACCCATTGATCGCGTTGAGCGTTTCTCTGCTCACGTTGGGGTACTTCTGGTGGGCGATTCGCAGCGCGATCAACGCGCAGAGAGCAAGACCGACGATGGATCCTGATAGGGTCATCGGAGAAATAGCCGAAGTACGTACTGAACTCAATCCGGTCGGTTCGGTATACGCATGGGGCGAGTTGTGGACGGCGAGGTCGGAGGGCCGTGTAAAAGTAGGGAAGAGAGTTAAGGTTGTCGATCGTGAGGGCTTGATGCTCTTGGTGGAGACTGAAGAAGAAGCGGAATAGGCCTCACCCTATTCAAGGAGATTATGGTTATGGATGCTTGGTTTATAGCTTGTTTGGTTGGTGCAATCGGATTGATTGGGTTGGCAATTATTGCCAGCGCAATCCGCATCGCCCAGGAGTATGAGCGCCTGGTGGTATTCCGCCTTGGCCGATGTGTCGGGGAGCGTGGTCCGGGTCTCGTGTTCCTGATCCCATTCATTGAGCGGGCCATCAGGGTCGATCTGCGCGAGCAGGTGCGTGAAATCCCGCACCAAACCTCGATCACAAAGGATAACGCCTCGATCGCCGTCGACTTCATCTGGTACTACAAAGTCGTCGACTCCATGCAGAGTACGATCCAGGTGGGCAACTTTGAAAAGGCGGCAGAGGGTATGGCGACAACGACGCTGCGTTCGGTGATCGGTTCGATCATGCTCGATGAGATTCTGTCCAATCGCGATCACATCAACCAGGTGATGCGGGTGAAGCTGGATGAGGTGACCG
>SOJU01000301.1 GCA_004376465.1 Anaerolineales bacterium
AAGGCTATAATAGTCCATATTCGTATCTCCTTGCCAAAGGATTTACCTAAAAGGACATTAAGTGTGATTTGCACTCATCGTGTTTTGCTGAGCCGCCTGGCTGCGGCTATGTCCTATTTTGCTTACACTGACCATCTACCGAGGAATGTCCGATGACTCCAAAGAAGAAACAACCCTCACCTTCCGATTTGAAAGCGGAAAACCAGCGCCTGCTCGAAGCGCTGGAGGCGCGCGAGGCCGAGCTGGCAGTGATTAACAGCATCCAGGATGGGCTGGCTTCGAACCTGGATATCGAATCGATCTTTGAGCTGGTAGGGGAACGGATTGCTGAGATCTTCCCTGGTCATGCTGTGGCGTTATATACCTATGATGCAGAAACCGACCTCGCTGAGGCCAAATTCATGTTGGAACGAGGGGTACGACACCACCCGCCACCGATCCAGCCCGGTCCGCTTATCAAGCGAAACATGGAGACAAAGAAATCAATGATGGTTTCGACGCGAGCGGAGTTCAAGGCGTTGGGTGCGATCACCGTCGAGGGGACGGCAGAGTCGCTCTCAGGCATATATTCCCCGTTGGTTGTTCACGACATTGTCATAGGGGGGTTGAACATCGAGAATCCTGAGCAGGAGCATGCATTCACTAAAGCCGACCTACGGTTGGTGAGCACGATCGCCAGTTCGCTGAGCGTTGCCCTCGAAAATGCTCGGCTATTCGACGAGGTGCAGAAGAGCAACTTCGAAATCAGCGAAGCGCTCGAGCAGCAAACGGCGACGAGCGAAATTCTGCACGCTATGGCTACATCCCATGCTGATGTTCAGCCTGTGCTTAACACAGTGGCAGAAAACGCGGCGCGTCTCTTCGATGCAATCGATGTGCAAATCTATCGTGTTGATGGGGATCTGCTCCGCGCCGCGGCTCATTTCGGACCTTCACTTTCGCTGAAGGATGGCGAAGCGCTGCCTCTTGTTCCTGGCCTAATAACGGCTCGCTCTGTTCTGGAACGAAAAACCATTCACATCCATGATCTCGCCGAAATATCCGCATCTGAGTATCCAGAGAGCGTGAAATATAAAAAACGTTTCCAGCCAACGCGATCCCTCATCGCCACACCCTTAATGCGTGAAGGCGAGGCCATTGGTGCCATTGTTGTTCGCCGAAATGAAGTGAAGCCCTTCTCCGAGAAGCAGATAGCGCTGCTCTCAACATTTGCCTCCCAGGCCGCCATCGCCATCGAAAACGTGCGCCTATTTAAGGAGACTGAACAACGGGTTCATGAACTTGCCAGCATCAATAGTGTTCAAGTTGCACTCGCATCCCAATTGGAAATGCAAGCGATCTACGATGCTGTGGGCGATACGATCCATGATGTATTCCCCGATGCTCAAGTCGTGGACATTAATACGTATGAACCAGCTACAAACCTCTTGCACTCACACTATGTCATTGAAAAAGGAAAACGTTATGACGTAGAACCATGGGAGCTTCGTGGTTTCCGGAAACACATCATCGAAACCGTTCAGCCGCTGGTTATCAACGAAGATATGGAACAGATCGCCACAGAGTATGACAATATAGGGGTGATTGTTGGTGAACCTGTAAAATCCTGGTTGGGCGTTCCGATGATTGTTGGTGACGAAGCCAAGGGTGTGATCAGCCTTCAGCACGTGGACATGGAAAACGCTTTCAGCACCTCTGATGTCCGGCTACTGCAAACGCTCGCCAACTCGATGAGTGTCGCCCTGGAAAATGCCCGTCTGTTTGACGAAACACAACACCTGCTTCAGGAAACGGAGCAACGCGCCTCAGAACTTGCCATCATCAACAGCGTGCAGGAGGGGCTTGCATCCAAACTTGATATTCAATCCATTATCGAATTAGTTGGAGAAAAATTGGGTGAAATCTTCGAAGATATTGATGCGCTGCAGATCAATCTCTATGATGAAGCAAACAATCTCGTCCACATCCCCTATTGTTTAGAAAAAGGCCATCGTCATGAACACGAATCGCGCGAACCGTGGGGATTTCGAAAACATGTAATCGAATCGCACCAACCGTTGATTATTAATGAAAACCATAGTGAAACCGCAAGGAAATATGGCAATCCCGTCCTAGCTGGAGAAAAGCCAAAATCTGTTGTTTTTGTTCCATTGATGGTAGCCGATCAGGTGCGAGGCATACTCTCCCTTCAAAATATGACGCGCGAAAACGCATTTCCAGAATCTACAGTTCAATTGCTCACGACCCTCGCTAATTCGATGAGTGTTGCCCTCGAGAACGCGCGTTTGTTCGACGAGACCCAACACTTGCTCCAGGAAACAGAGCAGCGCGCTGCCGAACTGGCCACGGTCAACACTGTCAGTCAAGCATTGGTTGCCGAATCCGATCTAGAAGCCTTGATCGAGTTGATCGGTGAGCAGATGCGAGAGACATTCGCGGCGGACATCGTCTACGTCGCCCTTCTTGATCGAGAAACTGAAATGATCCGTTTCCCCTATACCTATGGGGAAGAGCTCAATCCGCTCCCACTCGGCGAGGGGCTGACCGGCAAGATCGTCGAGACGGGTGAGCCGCTGCTGATCAACCAGGAAATAGACAAGCGCCGCGCTGAAATGGGGGTTGCCCTGGTGGGTAAAGGCGCGCGTTCATATCTGGGTGTCCCGATCCAGATCGGCGGACAGACCTTCGGTGTGATCAGCGTTCAAAGCACGCGGGAGGAAGGTCGCTTCTGTCAAGATGACCTGCATCTCCTCACCACGATCGCGGCTAACGTCAGCACTGCGCTCCGCAACGCCCAGCTCTTCGACGAGATCAAACGCCAGAAGCAATATTACGAGGCCGTCATCGAGAATAGCCCTGCAGCCATCACGCTCCTGGATCTGGAAGCAGCCGTCACAGGATGGAACCCGGCCGCAGAAAAATTGTTTGGTTACATGGAGACGGAGGCTCTTGGTCGCAATATTGACGATCTGGTAGCTAAAACGGATGAGTTGCACGCAGAAGCTGTGCATTATTCGCAGACGGCTATGAAAGAGAAGCAGCTTCATATACTCACAAAGCGTACCCGCAAAGATAGCTCGATCGTTGAGGTCGAGGTTTCAGCGGTCCCCGTCGTTGTTGACGGTAAAAATGTGGCCTTCATTGCCATCTACCACGACGTCACCGAACTACAACGTGCGCGTCAGGCGGCTGAAGAAGCCAACCAGGCTAAAAGCACGTTCCTAGCAAATATGAGCCATGAGCTGCGCACACCACTAAATGCCATAATCGGCTTCTCCCGCATTGTTCGCAGGAAAGGAAAGGACGTTCTACCTGAGAAGCAGGTTGAAAATCTGGACAAAGTGCTGGTCAGCGCAGATCATCTGCTCAGCTTGATCAACACTGTCCTGGATATCTCAAAGATCGAAGCCGGGCGCATGGATGTCAAACCAGCGGACTTTGAACTGCCACCGTTGATCGACCTGGTGGTCGGCACCAGCCAACCGCTCATGCAGAAGGGCGTAAAGCTGAAAGTCGACGTTCAACCGGATTTTCCATTGCTCCACTCGGATCAGGAGAAGATCAAGCAAATCTTGATCAACCTGCTCAGCAACGCCGCCAAGTTCACCCGAAAGGGAGAGATTATCCTGAGCGCCCGGCACGACGATGACATGCTATATGTCGATGTCGATGACACGGGCATTGGTGTTTCTGAGGACGCGCTCGGACGGATCTTCGAAGATTTCCAGCAGGCCGATTCCAGCACGACGCGCGAGTATGGCGGTACCGGGTTGGGGCTTCCGATCAGTCGCAGCCTGGCGCGCTTGCTCGGTGGCGATTTGACAGCATCCAGTATCGAGGGGGAGGGCTTGACGTTCACCTTAGCTCTCCCCATGCACTATCGCGACGCCTCTCCAGACGAAGAGTCTACGGTCGTGAGACAGGAAGAAATCCAGGAGCTCACCGGACAGCCGGTCATCCTCTCCATCGATGATGATCGCAACGTCCACGACTTGCTGAAAGAGAACCTGGGTGAGCGTGGCTACCAGGTAATCGGTGTATGCAGCGGGGATGAGGGGATCCGGTTGGCGCGTGAGTTCTCGCCTCTCGCCATCATGCTCGACATCCTGATGCCGGACAAAGATGGTTGGCAGGTGCTCCATGAGTTGAAATCCGATCCCGTTACTCGCGAGATCCCCGTGATCATGGTCACCATCGTGGATAAGCAGTCGCTCGGCTACCAATTGGGTGCCGCGGATTACCTGATCAAGCCGCTGGAAGAAGACGCCGTGCTGTCTGCGCTTCAGCGCATCCACGCTCGTGATCAGGGAGAAGCCCCGATACGATTGCTTGTGGTCGACGACGATCCTAATATCCCCGAGTTGGTACGCCATCTGCTGGAAACGGCGCCCTATCAAATCGACGCCGCGTCGGACGGGGCGAATGCCCTCGAAGCGATCAAGCGCCGGCCCCCCGACGTGATCCTGCTCGACCTGATGATGCCCAACATGGACGGTTTCACCCTGATCGAATCACTCCGGGCCGAAGAGATCAGCATTCCTATCGTCGTTCTAACGGCTAAATCACTTTCAGCGGACGAGCTAGAAATACTGGAAGGCAACGTTGAACAGATCATCCAGAAGAATGGCCTCGACCAGGAGCGGTTGTTGAGCGAGCTGGGTGGAACGATGGATGCTTTGCGCGGGAGAATTGCCGGGGGATGAGGACGGATGGTCGATGAAGAAAATTCTGATTGTGGAAGACGTGGAGTTAAACCTTGATCTGCTCGTCCAACTGCTGGAGGATGACTACGAACTCGTCAGCGCTGAGGATGGGCAGGTGGGCGTTGAGCTCGCTATGAGCGCACGCCCCGATCTGATCCTCATGGATATGTCGCTGCCAGTGAAAGATGGGTGGACGGCCACGCGTGAAATCAAGGCGAATCCTGACCTGGCGCACATCTCCATCATCGGCCTCTCCGCCCGCGCCATGGATGGCGACCGTCAAAAAGCTCTGGACGGTGGTTGTGACGAGTATATTACCAAACCAGTGGATGAAGACTTGCTGTTGGAGACTATTAAGAAGGTGCTGGAGAAGCCATAGAATCTATGACCGAGAAGTTGACTTCTAACACGGGTAACGCTGTGAAGGGCAAAGACAGTCCACCTATCATCCTGCTCGTCGACGACGAACCCTTCAACCTCGATCTGCTAGAGCAGGAGCTCAGCAGTCAGGGGCTCGACATCCGCATGGCCGCTAATGGGGAGGAAGCGCTTGCGCGCGTGGCGGAAGAAGCCCCGGATATGATCTTCCTCGATTTAATGATGCCGGTGATGGATGGCTTTGGAGTTCTTGAGCAGCTTCAGGAACATGAGCAGTGGCGCGAAATCCCTGTGGTGATCGTCTCCGCTTCCAGCGACCTGGAGAACATCGTGCACGGGATCGAGATGGGTGCGACCGACTTCCTGCCGAAACCGTTCGAACCTGCCATCCTGCAAGCCCGCCTGGATGCGGGTTTGGAGAAGAAGCGGCTGCGCGATCTCGAACAGCGCTACCTGAAATCCTTGGAGCGGGAATTGGAGATCGGCCGCGAGATCCAGTCCGGATTCTTACCAAAAGAGATCCCCCAGCCTGATGGGTGGCACATTCAGGCTCATTTCCAGGCCGCACGCGAGGTCGCCGGGGATTTTTACGATGT
>SOJU01000093.1 GCA_004376465.1 Anaerolineales bacterium
GATTTGGAAGACGTTCTGGGAACACCAACGTCAGTTTCTACCGGTGAATAAAGTCATTATGCGCGCGAATGTGTGGTTGAGAACTCTGCTCTGCCTAGTATCTAGCTGAAGTGGACTCCGCGCGCAGGGCGGAGATTAATTGAGGTATCTCTGCGGAGCCGCTCCCCGCAAAATGCGCGGGGCTTCGCCCTCCTGAGAACGGGGGACTTCGCAGATCAAAACTGATAGGCGACGTGTAGTTATAAATGAATTGGCTCACTGGTTGGTGGACGGAGATTATCCGTTCTAAAGTTGACCAATAATTCAACTTGCCGCGGACGTACTTTGATCTGAAATTACACCATGAGAAAAAAGAACCGATCTGACGTAATTTGGTTATGCGTCCTCATTATCATTTCCGTTCATGCATGCACTCCTGGCGATTCTGTTGGAATTTCGGAATCGATCTCTCATGAATCCTCTCCTATGCCCATCATCATTGATACCGATATGGGTGCGGATGATGTGATCGCCATCCTTTCTCTTTTGGGGAGAGAGGATATCGAAGTGCTCGCAATCACAATCGCGGCAACCGGGCTGGTAGATTGCGAGCACGGCATTCGCCACGCGACAAAGCTCATTTCACTGGCAGGGGCGGACCGGATCCCGCTGGCATGTGGTAGAAAGTTGCCCATCATCGGAGATAGAGTTTTCCCGTCGAGCTTCCGCGAAGCCGCAAATGGTTTTTATGGGATGCCTGTTCCCGGTACTTCTAGATCATACGAGATTGATCAAGCCGCTTCCCTAATCATCGATGTCATTGAGGAAGAAACCCGACCTGTTCACTTGCTCACACTTGGCCCACTGACCAACATTGGAGACTTGCTGGCTCAAAAAACTGAAATAGCCGAGAAAATCACCAGCATAACCATGATGGGGGGCGCGCTTGATGTTCCTGGTAATGTTTCCCTCGAGACAGGCTTATCAGGTGCTACCAATGTGGAGTGGAATTTCTATATCGACCCGGTCGCAGTTGAGATTGTTATGGAAACGGACATTGAGAAAACACTTGTTCCGTTAGATGCGACGAACCAGGTTCCTCTCACATCCGACTTCTACACATTGTTAAAAGCCAATCAGAAAACACGATTAGCTGAGTATGTATTAGATCTGTTGGAGGAGAATCCATCAATGCTGCGGGGAGGCTTCTTTCTCTGGGATCCGCTCGCGGCAGTTTCGATCATGGACACAGATTTGATCGAATATGAAAATCAGAACATTGATGTCGAATTGGATAGTGGTGATCAGGCAGGCAGAGTGTACAAAAGTGGCTTGGGTAATCCTGTTCATATAGCTGCGAAGGTAGATCCGAGTGAGATTGAACAGGAAATCATCGCTGCATTGAATGGGATCGAACATGAAGAACTGGTGATGGGATTAACACCCATAGCGTCGAATGCGGCTCGTGCAAGCCTCGTCTGGGCATTCCCGGTGGAGCAATTAACATTGGAAGAACCAGTACACATGTTTTTCCCGCCACACTTGACGGAGGATTTGGTCATTTTCCCGGGTTGGGATGGCAAGATCCACGCTGTGGAGAGGGATAGAGGTGTGCAGAGGTGGGTGTTTGATCCTGAGGGTGACTCTGCTGGGTATCTGCCGACAAACGGCAAACAGGTGTTCGTCACAGGAAGTGACGGGAAGCTATATGCGCTTGATATCAAGACCGGCGAGGAAAACTGGCGCATTGAAACAGAGGGGAAGCTAGGTGCTCCATATCCTTACGGCGATCTAATCCTTGCATGGGATGATGCCGGTAGCTTGGAAGCCTTCGATCAATCCACAGGAGAGGTTATTTGGGAGCATGAGCTTGAGAGCGAAGTAGCTGTATTCGTCCAGCCTCCACTTCATATACCTTTCACGATCGCAGATGATACTGTCTTTTTCCCGGAACGAGGCATTTTTAAGGCTATTGATATGATGTCTGGAAGCGTGATCTGGCGATATGAAGCCGAGGAGTGGGTAAGCTGGAGACACATTATTTCCGAGGATAGGGTCTTCATTATTGATGATGGTGGACAAGTGCTATCTATTGATAGTGAGTCGGGCGAGGTTGTCTGGAAATCATCACTCGATTCTACAGACAACTTATTATTGCTTTCGACAGGTGATGACCGATTATTCGTTCGCCAAAAGAGCAATAAGATCATTGCATTAGATCTTGTTAGCGGGGATTTTCTTTGGGAGAATGAGACGCCATACGGGATTAATGAAATAGACCCAATGTTCGAGGTCGTGGACGACGATGTCTTATATATCAACAGCAGCGATTGGAACTCCGAGAGTGGCGCGATTTCAGCATTCGATATTCCTACGGGTGGCTTGATCTGGACATTCGACAATGGGTCGGAGCTTGGCAAGTTCGCTGTTTACGACGATCTGATCGCGTTCGGAACCTTTGATGGTGAGTTCCTGGTAATTAATCGGAATGATGGTGAGATTGTTGCAGAATTCGAATCAGGTGCCATCACATTTTCTCCGCCAGGACTGAGCGACAGTGAAGCGTATTTCCTTTGCCTCGATGGAAACTTCTATGCTATAGCATGGGAGAATTGAAGTATTACCAACGTAGTAGAGTTTGGGTGGAGAGGGATAAAGCAACATCGGTTTTGCCTCTTACCGTCTCACTGAAGCGGACCCCGCGTGAGGCGCGAAAACCAAATGGGGAAGCTTTGCGGCCCTACTCAGCTCGAAACTGTTAGGCGGGTCGAAAGAGAATTTATTTGGGAATCCCAATGCTCAATGATAGTTTGCTCACTAACTTCATGAATTGCTTCTTCGGATATGGTAATTTGAATGCAGATTATTGGTTTATCGGAATGGAGGAGGCAGGTGGACAGTCAGAAAGGGAGATTCTCCAGCGAATCACACGTTGGAAAGAACTAGGATCTAACACCGTTATGGATAATTTTGACTTTCATCGAGCCGTTGATGATCCACAGGGCAGGTCTTGGGCTTATCTGTTCGAAGGGAGGCCACCTTTACAAAGCACATGGCGAGGCCTAATTAGGATCTATCTGTCTGCAATTGGTCATCCTGTCAGATCAACTGAAGATGTAAGGACTTTGCAAACGCTTGAATGGGGTCGATTCAACTCCAACAATTGTCTTCTTGAACTATTCCCGCTACCATCGCCTGGGATTCATCAATGGCAATACAATAGTTGGTCTGCGATAGATTCTCTTTCAAGTCGTGAGACGTACCTTGATGCGCTTGCACCTTCGAGGGTCTCCGATTTGCAGGGGTTGATATTTCAACATCGTCCTAGATTTGTGGTCTTCTATAGTATGTCCTGGCAATACATAATGCGCTGGTCCGAAATTGCTGGTACAAATCTGATCGATGGAGAGAAAGTACAACTCGAAACGAGCAGTCGTGGTCAACCTTACATGGCAATATTCCAGGAGCACGAAGGAATCCTCTTTACAATTACCTATCACCCCACATACAAAGGATTAACGAACGCCTATTTCGAGATGCTCGGTGTGGAATTAAGCAGTCGATCCGCCTAACACCTCAAAAGCGCGGATCCGAGATTCTGCCGAATTTGTGCAAGGCTTGCTGTATTATCGAAGTTGGAAACGTGCCGCTCATCTCGCGCCATTAGGGCACATCAAGGATAGAAATAATTGAAAAACTTCCTTATCACAGTATTGTCCATATTTATTGTTCTTATTATCAGTGTGGAAGCGATTGTTTTTTATCTTATCTTATCTCGGCCATCTGATGTACTTGATAGGCTCGAAAAATCCAGCTCACCCAATGAATAATTCACAGTGAAGGAGGCATATGACGTTATACGCCCAGCCATCTCAACGTGGAATTCAGATGCTGTCGTCACTGGAATAAATGGTAATCCTTGGCATGGTAAGGAAGGAGTTTACCTTTCCCCAGACGGAAGGATGTCCTACTGGAGCTTCCATGCGTGTTCTACAATGGCAAAAGAATGGGTGAACGCAGTGTTAATCCGTGGATATATAGGTGTAGGATGGGGGGAAAGACCAGGGGGAGAACGACAAGGAACTTGTCAGGCTGTTCCTATAGATCTGATAGTGGACACCGATGTTGTAATCAATACAGCACGAAGTAGAGTGAATGGTCTTCTGCCAAGTGAAATATATCTTGATGATTGTGATCTAAAGATTCCGACAGAATTACTGTGTTGGAATGTTGTTTTTGAAATTCCTGATACTAATCGCGTTCAGATTCTCTTGGACGCATATTCAGGTGAAATAGTGAACATCTTTCTTGGGTTTAATGATAAGGAGAATCTTGGAAAAGATTGGAATCTGAATTAAGTTCAAGAATTATTCTGAACCGTTTGCTGGATGCGACCGGGGATGCGAAGCGATTTGAAAACAAGGTTGTATGATTGGGTTGCTAGAATTGCTGGCAATAAGCTAAACCCCGGTGCATCCCTGCAGAGTGTGCGGGACTTCGCAGCTCAAAACCATTAACCATCATCGAATAGCATATTATCCATTATGACTGAGCAAGTACCATCAATTCGTCGGATGAAACATAGTGAAGAGGGTATTGTTTGTCGCTTGGTGGTCGAGGTATTCAGCGAGTTCGTGGCTCCACTATATTCTCAAGAAGGTGTGTCGGAATTCCTTAGGTACATTGATCCCGATCTTATGTCGAAGCGAGCAAAATCCAACCATTTTGTATTGATGGCAGAGTTGGATAACAGGCTGGTTGGTATTATCGAAATTAGGGACTTTATTCATATTTCCCTCCTTTTTGTACTTCGACAAGCCCAGCGCAAGGGAATAGCTAAGCAACTGCTTGATTATGCGCTGAAGACTTGCTCGCAACACAATCCTAATTTGTCCCATGTCACTGCTCATTCTTCTCCGAACTCAGTTGAAGCCTATGAGCGTCTTGGATTTCGATCTGAAGGAAGCGAGGAGTTAGACCACGGAATTCGGTATATTCCTATGAAGCTTCAATTTCAAGATAATGATGACAGCTAACCGCTGGAACGGACCCGGGAATCGTGCAAGTTTGCGCAAGACTTGATGTGTTATCGAAGTTGAGGACGGGCCGCTCATCTCAAAGCCGTTATGCCGCCTATAAGGAAGGAGGGAACCACAATGTCAAAACAAAAACCAAACCCTCGCTTAGTTCCCGAGTTGGTCCCGAGCCCTTTGTGGGGAAAAAGTGTGCACAAAACAATTAAGAGAAGCCAATGGGATCGTGAGATTCGGAAGAAGGTTCTCGATCAGGCTAACAATATCTGTGCAACTTGTGGTGCAAGCTATGAAAAGGGGATGATCTGCCACGAAGAATGGGAGTACGTCGATGATGCTCATATCGCCCGGCTAATCGGATTTAGGCTTATCTGTCGAGACTGTAATTTTGTGAATCACTATGGCAAAGCAGGGACTCTTGGTCGCGCAGAAGATGCCTTACTTCATCTGTCAAAAGTTAATCAAATAAAAGAAGAAGCAGCAAAAGATATAATATCTGCCTCAATCGATAAATGGATTGAACGTTCTTCGATTGAAGATTGGAAAATTGAAATATCTCCAAAATTGATCGCTGAATATCCGATCTTGCATGATGTAGACTTGAGTTAATTCTTTTCGACATGGCGGCATAACAATTCGCTG
>SOJU01000110.1 GCA_004376465.1 Anaerolineales bacterium
CGCCCAACAATCCGCTCAGGAGCAAGATCGTCCCTCCATCTCGCCCGAAGTACACCACAATCAAGCGGTCATGCGACCATATTCGTGCCGATGATAGTTCGTCCGCCGTGTCCTTCCAGTCTTGTTCGAGCAGCGCTTGTAGGTGAATAACACCTCGCTCGCGCTCGTCTACGTTCTCAAATTCATAAAGTTCGAACTTTTCCCCATTCAGCATAACCGCCCGTGAGTCCACATCGAAGAGCGGCGAATTCAGGCTTATGGTGACAACCTCGGCGCCGGCATCCGCTAGTGCACTCAAGAGGTCGTCGATCGATTCGTACCGCTGTTCCTGCGTAGCCCCTGTTCGACCACATGCACAAATGACAAGAACCAGGGACAATGCCAGAATACGCCTTCCAATCATCGAACACATCTCCATGTTCACGCTATCAAACCCAAATCACTTCATCCTTCTAAACCGGTAACCTCAGGAGCAGAATAGTGATCGCGAACTTTAAATCCCTTTGATCCTTAGGCGGAACCGGTCTCCAGGTCAATTGACTCACACAGGTTCTGCGCCTATGCTGATGCCCACGAAACGATGGGCGACGCGTCGCTCCTAGAATAGAGCCGAGGGACTAAAAATGGCAAACGAAGTGTACATCATCGCCGCCGTACGCACACCCATTGGCGTAGGCAGACCTGACCGCGGGGATCTGTATTCAATCGCCCCTGTTGACCTTGCAGCCCTAGTCCTCAACGAGGCGCTGAACCGCAGTGGCTTACGCCATGAACAAATTGAGGATGTCATTCTCGGTTGCGTTACGCCGATGGGCGATCAGGGAGCCAATATCGCCAGGCTGGCACTTCTGCAGGCGGGCTTTCCCGTTGAAGTGCCGGGGATCCAAATTAACCGTATGTGCGGCTCCGGCCAACAAGCAGTTCATTTTGCCGCCCAAGCGATTCTCGTCGGAGATATGGAGCTGGTCATCGCCGGCGGCATCGAGATGATGTCCCATCAACCAATCGGCGCGGACTGGCCCGAGTCCTGGCCGGAGGATTTTCCTTACCCGTTAGTACATCAGGGTCTCAGTGCAGAGTTAATGGCCGAGAAATGGCACCTGTCGCGTGATGCCCTTGATGATTATGCTTTCCAGAGTCATGTGCGCGCCGGCGCTGCGATCCGTGAGGGTCGCCAAGAAAGCCAAATTCTTCCCATTCAGGTTCCCGGTGCTAATGGAAAGACACGATTGATCACAACTGACCAGGGGGTCCGGATGGAGCCGGAGAGGGAAAAAATGGCCTCTCTGCGCCCTGTCTTTAAAGAAGACGGGGTGGTTACAGCGGGAAACAGCAGTCAGATAAGCGACGGCGCTGCCGCGCTGCTCCTGGCTTCCGCCGACGCTGTCCGCGAAAATAATCTAAAGCCGTTGGCGCGCATTGTAGCGCGTGCTGTCATCGGATCCGATCCGGTGTTGATGCTCGACGCACCCATCCCGGCGACGCGAATGGTGCTCTCTAAGGGGGGAATGACTCTCGACCAGATCGATATTATTGAGATTAATGAAGCGTTCGCTTCCGTCG
>SOJU01000137.1 GCA_004376465.1 Anaerolineales bacterium
GCGAAGTCCCCGGCTCTATCGGGGGCGAAGTCCCCGGCTCTATCGAGGGCGAAGTCCCCGATTCTGTTGGGAGTGGAGTCCCCGACTCGGGGGAGTAGGCAGCTCCTCGGCATACTCAGGACAAGCTATATCGGAGGGCTGCTACCGACATCCTGCTCTCCCAGTATTCCCAATCACACCCGTTTATGCAGGATTACCAACCTTGGTTAGAAATCGTCAGGTCTCAGGGAAGATACTCCACAGGTTGTCGTCAGGAAAAACCACGCAAGATATGTTATGAATGCTATATGCCCGGTGACTGAGGTCTCGGGTTTCGCGAGTTTTGACCCATGAAGAGGGCCAGGGAAGAGAATACTCATCGATTTCAAGGTAAGTACTGGCTTGTTTATCAGCGTTGATGGAGGGAAGAACGATGACCGAAGATCGATCTCCCAAAGAAAATACATCTGACGATGCCCTCCGCCGCAGCATCACCCGGCGTGGCATCCAGATCCTCTGCCAATTCATACTCATTGCCGCGCTTCTCTTCCTATCTTCTGGTCGATTAAGGTGGAGTTGGGCTTGGCTGTATTTGGGAATTTCGACCCTCCAGGTTGTCGTTAATCTTGTGTTCATGTTGAAGAATAACCCTGACTTGATTGCTGAGCGTGCGACAGGCTCTGAGAAAACTCAAGACTGGGATCGTGTCATTGCCCGAATCTCTGGTCCTCTGTGGTTCATCATCTTCATTGTGGCTGGGCTCGATGAACGTTGGAATTTATCCTCTGTTCCTGTATGGATTAGCTTAATAAGCTTGACCGTATTCTTGGTGGGATCGGCACTTACAAGCTGGGCCATGCTGACCAACGAATATTTCTCAACTGCGGTTCGCATTCAAGAAGATAAGGGGCATAGAGTAATCTCCTACGGACCGTACCGATGGATACGCCATCCCGGGTATCTCGGTTGGGGGAGTGTTGGATTGGCGATGCCATTAATGTTCGGTTCTATTTGGGCGCTGATACCTGCCGTATTAGTGTTGGTGGCGATCGTAGTCCGCACTGCACTCGAGGATCGTATGCTGCGGGCGGAATTGACCGGTTATGCCGAGTACGCTCGTCGCGTGCGCTTCCGATTGGTGCCGGGTTTGTGGTGAGGGGTGAATCCGGGCTTCCAGTACGTTATAAGGAGAAAGGCAATGGATGAATCACTGCAAATTGCCAAGAGAGCGCGAGACTTTGGCTTGCCCGATTACTTTGACATGCAGGCGGCGATGGGTCAGACAAAACACGTGGGTGGCTGGACCGCCACCCAGGAGTTAGCGCAGCTTTGCAACTTGCAGGAAGGGCAGGAGATTCTATACGTCGGTTGTGGGGCTGGCACCGCCGCCACCACGATTGCGATGGAATATAAATGCCGCCTCGTCGGTGTAGACCTGCTTGAGACCATGGTCGAGAGCGCACGCGAATGGGCGCAGCGGCGAGGCGTCGCGGAGCGGACGGAGTTCCGGGTCGCAGATGCCCAGGATCTGTCCTTCGAGGATGATCGGATTGATGTCCTGATCTGCGAGTCCGTAAACACTTTCGTGCCAGACCTAGATAAAGCGGCACAGGAGTATGTGCGGGTGGTAAAACCCGGCGGCTATGTTGGTTTGAACGAAGCGGTTTGGGTCGATGCTCCACCTGAAGCGGGCTCTGAGGCTATGACTGCAATAACCGGACAGGAAAATACGCAATTCAGAAGAATGGATCGCCATGCGCGATAGGGCAGGATTGGTCGATCTCGTCGATCGTGTATATGCGATTGAAATGCGAAAAGAGGCACGTGCGCAATTTGGATTTCATGGATTTGGGGATTACATGCGCATTTTCGGTCGATTCTTCTCTACCTTCCTTTTCGATCCGGCCACGCGGAAATTAATGCGTCTCGCCATTTCTGAGCCGCGGGCGATTTTTAACTACATGGGATACGGGTTGTATGCCGGAAAGAAACTGGCGAATAGCGAGCTCAATTAGGAGAGGGTACAATCTAAATGCAGATGATATCTCCGGAAGATCGAAAGACAATACTCAAATGGTGCATCCAGGCGGCGTTCGGCGTGGCAGGATACGCGGCGATACTTTTCTTGACTGCAGGGCGTTTGGACTGGTTATGGGGGTGGGTTTTCATCGGGCTGACCGCAATTTTCATGGCAAGCCACGTCGTGCTCCTGGTGCCCATCAATCCGGATCTGCTGGTTGAGCGCGCAGGAGGATTACGCCAGGAAGGCGGTAAAAGGTGGGATCGCTGGGTAGCTGCTTTGGCGGGCGGCGTCTTTCCCATGATCTCATGGATCGTCGCCGCGTGGGATCTTCGCTTCGGCTGGTCGTCTCCCAAACCTTTAGCGGTTCATCTGATCGGAATGGGAGCGGTGGCGCTGGGGTTTGCTCTTTTCATGTGGGCGATGGTCTCTAATGCCTACTTCTCCGAGGTGGTCCGCATCCAGGAGGATAGAGGACATCAGGTGGCGACAGATGGGCCCTACCGCTTCGTACGCCATCCCGGTTACTCTGGTGCAATCCTGGCATTCTTGGGCACACCTTTACTTCTGGGTTCATGGTGGGCGCTGATCCCGACTGGTTTTGGCGTGGGCGGCTACATCTTAAGGACCGCCCTGGAGGATAAAACCCTTCAGCTGGAGCTGGAAGGGTATCAAGCGTATACAGAACAGGTCCACTACCGTTTGATACCAGGTGTGTGGTAAGGTCAGGTTGGGTGTTTCGTTATTCGGTTCTCCTCTAAATCTATAATCGATTACCCAGGTAAGGGCACAGCGGCTACGTGCCCCTCTTTATAAACCAGCTCAAGGCGAAATTGAATTTTAAGCGCACCCGGAGGTGCTCTCTTTTATGAGTTGGAAGTGATTACCTGTATCTTCGTCAATTTGAGATCGGCACGTATCCGCTCTGCGCAATAGCGGCCTGTCCCTCCGCTGTTTGCAACCAATCCAGCAGCAAGCGCTCTGCACTCTCCTGGGGAGCATCCCCCCTGATGACCGCATAGACCTCCGTGGTTAGAGGGTACGATCGGTCGGCGATGTTCTCTGAAGTCGGATGGACACCGTCGACGGCGATCATTTTCACACGCTCATGAGGGAAAATATACGCGGCGTAGAAATAAACAGAGTAACCGATGCCCAGGGGATCATCGCTGATTGCATTTATTGGCCCCATCATCGACTCCAGGATCATATCCGGTGACTCGATCATGGGCTCACCCCGCATAACCAGGCTTTCCATCAGCTCCTGGCTCCCTGAGTTACGATTTCTCTGATAGGTGTGGATCTCACCAAGCGAACCTCCCAACTTCAACCAGTGCGTAATTTCTCCGGTATAAATGTTTTGAATGTTATCCAGAGTGATGTCATCGACTGGATTCGCTTCGTTCACTACGAATACAAAGGCATCCAAGGCAATGGGTTTGAACTCGAGGTGTAGATCCGACTGCTCGGCAGCCTGCAGCTCGTCCTCTGAAGGTGGTCGAGCCACGATGATGATGTCCGCATTGCCTTCGATGAGGTTCATATAGGAACCATGTGTGCCGCTGTGCCAGATGTTGTAAATCTTTTCAACCTGGGCGGACGATCCATCAAATTCGGGGTCGGGGATAATTCTCCGCGTGGTGCCGAATAGATCACCCTCCATCCAAATACAAGGAACTTCCAGGATCTGGCAGGCAAGCGTGATCTGAAGTGGATAGGCAGACGTGGATCCATCCACGCGAGGGTATTCCTCCACACCGAGACGAGAGATGTCAACTGCCATTGACGTAGGGGGTGGTTGGGTAGCTGCCGGCATATCTGTTGGTGAAGCTGTAGGAGCTGCGGTTGAGCCGCCGCAGGCGCTTACGAATAACGCGAATGCTGCCAGTATGAGCAGGGCTGTTTTTCTATCCATTTCGACCTCCCGAGTCGTTGAAAAAAATGAGCTTGCGGTCTGCAATTATCGGATCTCCAGATGTTTGGATCGATAGCAAATCATTCGACCTGATCCTTTGATATCACGAGGTTGTAGCCGTTTGGTGGCAGAATCGGGTCAGGATTGGGGCAACGAAGTCTGTCGTCTAGGGAATTGATGATGCAACGAATTTCTTCAGATGTTTATATAATGCTGAAGATACGGATTGTTCATCGGGGTGTTCTGGAGCCCTGAAGCTCTGCTTCTGCTCACAACATATCTCGCAGGAATTTATGAGTGGACTTATCGATGATTTGAATGTCTACTTAATGAAGGGCTGGTGCGTCGAAGATGCGCTCATCGTTGTAATTAACGACTACCTCGAGCGGCTTCACGTTCGTGAATCATGCAAGAGGGCAAAATGAGTGACTCAATTAAAATCACCCGGCGCGGTTTTCTAAAGGCGTTTGGCGGGGCAACACTCGGCCTGGGGGTTTCGTGCTTGGCCGGATACGGATATGTCTTCTATGTCGAGCCGCACTGGCTCTCGGTTGAGCGCGTTGAGGTACCGATCCAGGGACTGCCGCGAGCCTTCGACGGTTTCAAGATTGGCTGCCTTAGCGATTTCCATCTGCATCCTTATACACAGATTGATTTCATCGAGAAAGTTGTCGTCGCCTCAAATGAATTGATCCCCGACGTCGTTTGCCTGCTTGGGGATTACGTATTCGAAGGGGCCGACTCGATCTTCGAATTAGCACCTGTCCTCGCCGAATTAGAATCCACACATGGCGTTTTCGCCGTGCTGGGCAATCATGATCTCTGGACGGATGCTGGAGTGGTGCGTTCCGGACTCGAGTCGGTTGGAATCCGTGTCCTTGTTAACGACAGTGTGCTCTTACGTGTTGCGGACGACGATCTGATCCTCGCCGGGTTAGATGATGGCTGGAGTGGCGAACCGGATCTCTCGCTCGCGCTGGAGGGTTCTCCGCAGGGTTCGCCGGTGATTCTGATGTTGCATGAGCCGGATTTTGCGGATCAGTACGCCCGGGACGGGAGAGTCTGCCTCCAGTTATCCGGGCACACGCATGGGGGTCAGGTACGGATACCCAGTATCGGCGGACCCTTCCGGCCAGAGTATGGACGCAAGTACGACGACGGGTTAGTTGAAATCGAGGGTATGTGGCTTTACACAACGCGCGGGGTTGGGGTAATCGGTCCGCCGGCACGCTTCAATTGCCGACCGGAGGTCACCGAGATCACCTTGAAGGGCATGCCCGGGAAGCTTGGGTCGGCAGTGGAGGTTAGCAACGTTGAAGCCGTTCCCAGAACCAGGGACTAGCTACAGACAGGAGAAGTTGCGGTTTTCAATTAGCCGCCTAATAATTATTGCTAAAGCAAGCCTTGTTCATCGATCAGGACTTGCTTCCTGGTACATTTAGAGCGAGGTGATATCCGATGAGTCCGAAAAAAAAACAAGTTAAATCTAAAGATGTTAAATCCAAAACCAAATCAACCGCCAAATCACCCTCACCGAAAGAAAAGGAAATAAAGACGCTTCAAGCCGAGAACGAAGCATTGAAGGGAGAACTTTCCAAAGCAAAAGCGGAAAAGCACACAGGGAAACGAATAGCCGTAGCGCTTTTGATCGTACTCGGATGCATTGCTCTCGCATTGGCAAATATTTCGAACTGGGCGCGTGATACATTGATCGATACAGATGTCTGGGTGGCTACAATAGGTCCTCTGAGCCAACACCCCGTTATCGTGGAGGCCTTTAGCGATGCCATCGTCGAAGGGGTGTCGGAAAAGTTAG
The DNA here is from genome assembly GCA_004376465.1 of Anaerolineales bacterium. Classification (GTDB taxonomy): domain Bacteria; phylum Chloroflexota; class Anaerolineae; order Anaerolineales; family E44-bin32; genus E44-bin32. The sequence continues at coordinate 5,731 of SOJU01000137.1, forward strand.
GTATTACCCCTCTGGAAAGACCCAGTTTATTGGTAATGTTAGGTATCCTCGAACAGCCGCTCATTGAGAAGGTTCAGGAGCTGTTCTCAGAGGCGATCTCCACGACCATCCTCAGCGATGAATTCAATGAGATTTGGGTAAGAGCGATTGAAATCATCCACGGGTCACTTGTCATCGTGCTCTCAGGTGACAACCCATATATTTATGCCGAGGATAGGATCGTTTATCTCGATTTTAGTGAGCTGTTAGATGAGATCCTGAATTTGCTGGGTCTGAAGAATATCTCGCTTTTCGAGCCAGGTGCTGATGTGATGCAGTTCGCACTTGTCGAAAGTGATAGTCTGGCTGAGTTGCAGCGAGTACTCAGAATGCTAGATCGCCTCGCGCTCCTTTCCTTTTTCATTATGGCTCTCTGCTTTGGCGGTGCGGTGACGTTATCAAGATGGCGCCGCAGCACCATCAACGCCATAGGCATTGGCGTTGCTGTGGTAATGCTCATTTCTCTGCTCTTGTTTACCATGGGCGAGTCTTACATATTGGCATCTATTGTCGACCAAGCCTTTAATGATCTAGCCAGCGAGGTCTTTCATTCGATCACCGCTGGGCTCATTACTCAGACCGTATTACTCCTGATCCTGGGTGTTATTGTCGCCACAGTCGCGCACTTTTCAGACCGTAGCGCGCCTGAGACTGGAGGGTAGAGGCGCTAAAATCATCTACATTTGAGGTGATAAAAAGGGCGATGGCCAGTTCGGTCATGGATCGCTCAAAATTCCATGTATTGGATTTCTATGGGTAATCTGCCCGGTCGAGTTGGAGTTAGATCCAACGCCGCTCATCGGTACAGCAGCTGTTTATCACCTGTTCAAATTATTGGTTGAAAGAGGAGCAAGGATCAGCACACGCATCAATCTAAGCGATTTCCCTTCTACACCCCCATAGCGCTCTTGGTCGAAGGCACATACATGTAATGTTATCGCCTAATCATCCGGTTTAGCTCTGGAAAATATCCAGCACACCAGCATAAGAAAGAAGCAGCAACGCGTTGCGAATGAATTTTGCGACAAAGACAAACAAGATGAAGGCTAATATTTGGATTCTTGCCAGCCCTGCTGTTAACGCGAGCGCGGAACCCAACCCGGGGATCGCCGTCAGTAACATCGCAGGTGCCCCCCCGCGGTTAATCAAATCCTTGGCCCTTTGCAATTTATCAGCAAAATCTTCCCCGATATGCTTTTGAATGGCCAATTCCCCACGTTCCCCAATCTTGTATTGCCCGAAGTGGACGAGTACACCAACGCCACTCAGGAGCAATACAAGAAACCAGGCTGAGGGATTCGTAAGTATATTGAGGAACATAGGCCAAGCTTATCTCAAGTAGGTTAGTACAATTTTCAGGTGGACACGTCTGTCAAAAATAGTGTTGAGATTATACCTCTCAAATCCTGGATGGTCCTTTGTAGGGATCGATGATGCGATCCATGATGAACTTGTGAAAAGGTACCCGGGACTCCTTGTCAATATCGAATACGCGCAAACGTCCCTTCCCCTCGGTTGCATTCTGCATGTATCCCGTAAATCCTTGTCCTGGATCCTGAATAGCTTCAGGGCCATCGAGTTCCATGTGCTCCATCCAGAGCGCAAGTCGTAATTCGCGTACGAATCGATCCTCACCATCCACGACCGCAAGATGGACCTCTGAATCATGTGCCATACTTCGCTGACATACATTTGCGCTGCCCACGAGCGCCAATTCGTCATCCACGATCATAACCTTCGCATGGACCACGGGGTCGAATTTACCGATGCTCGGGTAGCAGATTCCAAACCGTCCTGCTCCATGTGTGGTTTCTGATATCTCGCGTAGATACCGGGCTCCCTTGCGGCGCTGATGCAGTTGTGGAATGGCGGCGGGGTTACCCTTTCGGCTTGGCACGAGGATGAGGACATCAACACCACGTTTGATGGCCTCCCCGATGTGGAAAAAGAGATCACTATCTCGAAAGACCCCGGGAGGTCTCTCCACTGCTAGCGGTACACCAAAGCTATACAAGTACTGGTCCTCGATGTAGATGTACTTCTGAGCTTTCTTAATCGCATTCAAGTAAGAAGCCCATATGGTGAACTCACCCTGATCGGACCAACTGAAGCTGTGCTTGGGATCTATAGGATATGTTCTCAGCATCTGAATGGCACAGGACCCCTTTGAATCGGGTAAATTAAAAGCAAAATCAACTGGAAGGTCTGCCGTGAGCTCAGGATTGGTTCGTGAGCGATTCTTCGGATCATTCCAGCGCTCGGCGAAATGCAGTGCAATATCGACCGCACCCGGTCCTTCAACTTTTAACGAAACATCATGCGTTGGTCCCTGGCCATCCAGGGGACGATTGGGATTGTGATCGAGGTGTTCGGGTGTGTCCCATCGGGCCTTGCTGATGTCCATGGAGCCGAGCACCGCGACCCAGTGGTTCTCAGGGTAGCGGTAAATTACAAATTTCTGGTGATGGCTGGCAAGGCGCGGTATGCGGCTATCAGAAGTTCCACGACCACCTCTCGCAATTAGCTCCTTCGAGAATTTCGCGTGAGGCCGCTTACGGGAAAGATGTCCACTTCCAAGGAAAACAATCTTCACCCCAGCCTCGGCGGCTTTCCAGGTGAGTTCGTGTGCATTCTCCGCGGTATTGGTCACACCCAGCAGCTTGACATTATCAAAGTGCCACATCGACACCCAGACTTCATAGACGGAGGGATCTGGAGCTTCAATCATCTCTGTCAAGCGGCGATGGTAATCCGACATGAGGGCATAGCCATCGATGACCGGCTCGACCCTATTGCCTTCGGTATGGTCAAAGACCATCGCGCCTGGATGACGGGATTGGGGAGGAAATGCACCTTCCACGGCCAAATCAAGGAACCACTTCTCCTTAAGAGCTTGCAGTGATGTCATTTCGCTCTCCTAATTTGCTGATCATCCGATCGTGCCTGGTTCATCTGTACATTGTTAAGATGAGTTATGCGTGATTTCTCATGATAGCAATAACTAATCTACTAAATAATTGACGCCGACACAACATTCTGCCTGGTAGTGTATCCTACCAGGAAGTGATTCAGCAGGATGGCAAACTCATCATGACGGTGTGATGTTCACATTGACAGATTCTACTGAGTCAAGCGGGTTTTTCCCAGCGCGTTCTCGAAGCATATTCATCGCGGTCATGATTTTCTTGCGGGAGGCTAACCAGCGCTCCAACCGATACTTACCCGGGAAATCAGTAAGCATTAAGCCAATGGTGATCGTAAGAAACCCCTGACCAGGTATGATCAACATGACAATTCCCATCAAGATGAGAATGAGACCCACGATGTTCTTTGCTCCAACTCCCAGGGCCCGCATACGTGGATGCTGTCTCTCCAACTCAGTCGTGGGTCGTGTCGAGCGGGAGAAGTAATTGGATGGTATCCGGATCACAAATGCCGGTACAGCGATGAGCGTGGCGATAAAGGCAAAGGTGGAGATTCCAAGCAACCACCAGAGGTTTGTCGCTTGGGAGAGTATCCACTCCAAGATGAGTTCAAGATCGAGTGATCCGATATATTCCATGCCGTCCGCTCTAATCATTCAGATACCAACGTCTCTATCAGATTCTTATCCAAATGACTTAAAAAGGTTAAAGGGGAGATCAGGCAAACATGAGCCCCATGATACTATGATTGCTGGTGCCAGGTATAGGCCTATCCTAAACCTCCTCAGCATTTATTCTTCCTTGGCTTGGGGAAGAGTCACGATTTCTTCGCGGCATTCGGAGGGTGTGAAGCACCCTTATGCTCTGAGCCCGGAGGTTCAGCTGCGGTCGATGACTGAGGAGATTGCGATGCCGCTCGTTCGGGTTCCTCACAACGACATCCCTGAGAGAATAAATAAAAGAGGTGGAGCACGTCCTCCACCTCTTTTTCTGTTCATCAATCTAACGAATGCTACTCCGTCTCAAACACCATAATGACCACATCTTCCAGCTCATCATCGATGGTGCGTTCGGCGAGCACTTCCAACTCTGATCCATCAGCTGTAATTTGGATGAGATATTCCTCCACTTCGTCGAGAAGCTGTAGGAACATCAGTTCCTGATCCATGATGGGTTGCTCACATACCAACTTTGTGACAGATTCTATTTCGATGTCGATTATCTCTCCGTCCGACAGGAACGTCCCGCTGTATGTATTACAGCCGCCGGAACCACTGACCATATCGTTCAGGTCAAATATCACCGTCGATTCGGGATCGTCCAGCGCCTCCGTAACTAACCCATCCAGCGGTGTGTATTCCTTCAACACCCAGGTCGGTCCTATCAAGTCCGCAGCCGGATGCTCGGTAGCTGTGGGCTCTGGCGGAACATCCGTCGCCTCAGGCGGTATGGGTGTCTCGGTGGCCTCAGGAGTATTTGTAGGCACCTCTGTGGGGCCAATCACCTGGATCGCCACCCAGATGGTCTCGCCAAAGGCGATATCCTTGTCGGTGAACATTTGCCACCAACCTGTAAATTCTCCGGCGGTGTTGGGTGCCACGAGGTCTACATATATATCAAGGGTTTGCCCAGTTTCCACCTTGCTATCCACATTGGTATCTTTCCCATCCATCCGGTCCCCACGAACGAAACCGAGGTAGTAATCCATCGTCCATTCGCACGTACCGCTGTTCTTGATCCGCCAACCCTTGGCGAATTGCTCTCCGGGGTTAAGCTTGGGCAGATCGGTGAAATCGTGGTCATCGTAGCTGAGATCATCTACGAATTCCATTCCGTTGATGCAGCCTCCCGGGGTTGGTGTTGGCGCAGGTGTCGCTGTAGCCTCAGGGGGTGACGGTGTAGGAATTTCATCCGGCTTCAAATTCAGGTATCGTTTATACAGCCGCGCCATTGTGCCATTGTTCTGTAGTTCGGTGAGCGCACTGTTAATCTGCTGCTGTAAAGCTGAAGCCCCTTGAGGAACCGCGATCGCAAAGTGTTGGAGATTGAGACTCTGCCCAACCAGATTCACCCCTGTTTCGGACGCAGTCTTCTTCGCAGGTAAGAAATCCATCACTACGAGATCAAGCCTGTCTATCATGAGATCGGCAACAGCATGCTCGGGTTTAGCGTAAACGAATAGCTGGTCTTGTGTAATAATGCCTGATGCAACCAGCGTCGATTGCGCCCAATCCATGTAAACGGTGTTGTTCTGGACGCCCACACGCTTCCCGCTGAAATCACTTGGAGACGATATGGAATCGATATCTGAGCCCTCACGGGCTAGGACACCATCTTCACCGACAAAGTAGACATTCGAAAAATCGGCGATGGCTTCGCGTTCATCCGTGATGGAAAGCGCTGAGATGAGTAAATCCACCTGGCCAATCTGCAGCGCGCCTCCAAGACCCTGGAATGCGAAATCGGTTACCTCGGCACTCACGCCTAGCACATTAGCCACTTCTCGGATGAGCGCGATGTCAAATCCATCCATCACAAGTTGTTCGTTGTAGTACTCGAACGGAGCATAATCAGCGGCGGTCCCAACATTCATGACCCCCGCAGCTTCGATCTTTGCCCAGGAGTCATCTCCGGCATCGGGTGGAGGTGTAGAGCACGAGCCGAAGAGCGCAAATGCGATCACCGCAATTAATAGAACGGCAGCGACTCCGAAGAGTACGTAGAGCCAGGTCTTGCCTTTCTCGCTTTCCGGCTCTGAGGGTGATGGTTGTTCCGGCGAGGGAAAATCGCTGGTCATACCACGATCTTCGGCTGGTTGTTCCGATGAAGTAAAATCGCCGCTCATATCAGGATCTTCAGGCGGTTGTTCCGGGGGTGTGCTGGGGTCCATGTTTTTCTCCTCCTGACAAACAGGCTCTCCTGTTTGTTCAATAAAGCCTATCTGCTTTCCTGCTAAAAATCAAGACCTCACAAGGGATGATTCAGTCCAGGGCCATTCATAAAATACAGGGGAAGACTATCCCCTCCAACGCCTAATGTTTCCGCCGGGTTAAAAGCTGGATAAACACATCGATCTGTGCATCATCTCTGCAGTATGCCCGGGTCATGACGCCAAGTTCGAACTGGATCTTCTCGCTATCGATCCGATAAACGCCGCTGGCAACGCTGCAGTCCGCCTTCACATTGAGTATGTTCCCGCGCTTGAAAGTCATCGTATCGTTCGCAGGATAAGTAAAAGGACAATAGGGTATTAGGGCGCAATGTTGAGCGCCCTAATACTATGTTCTTCATAGGATGCAGACCTGGTCTAGAAATTTCTTACTCTTCGACTGGAGCCTCAGGTAATTCAGCTGTCGGTTCCTGCGGGATGAGGAGCCATAGTATGAGGTACAGCAGCAAACCGCCCCCAGCGACCAATGCAAACGCTACAAAAAGCAACCGTACAATCGTGGGATCAGTGTTGAAATATTCCCCTAGGCCACCACAAACTCCGCCTAGCATACGCTGGTCATTGGAACGATAAAGTTTCTTGGCACCTTCTGTCATGATGGTTCTCCTCTCCTTGTTATTGATGGTCAGCTCGACTTTTAACTATTATAACCGTATCTCTAGAAACTTCTTTAAATTCAATCTATCTCTTACGGTTGAGATTTTCTGTGTTTTGGGATAAATTCACCTTGCGACTCGTCCCGAATGGTAGTGCGTTGTACAGAAATCAATCAGCATTACTCCAGTGGCAGAATAAACAGGATACGAGTAGGAACAACATCCATCTGTTTATCACTTTCTTTTCTCTGGATAGTGCGGTGATCTTCGCCTACGAGCACCGCGCGTCTAAAGCAATTAAAGAGGAAGGTTATGTCCAAACTACAAGTTTTCGTGACCCGAATCATTCCCGACGAGGGGCTGGAGATGGTACGCCGTGTGGCGGAAGTCGATGTGTGGCAAGGAGAGTTGCCACCGCCTTATGAGCTTTTAGTAGAGAAGATCACCAGCGTGGATGGACTACTTTGCTTGCTGACCGATACCATAGACCACGACCTAATCCATGCCGCAAGCGAATCACTTAAAGTGATCAGCCAGATGGCCGTCGGCTACGACAATATCGATGTCCCAGCCGCGACTGAACGCGGAATTCCCATAGGGAATACGCCAGGGGTCTTGACGGACGCTACGGCAGATTTCGCCTGGGCTTTGCTTATGGCAGCAGCTCGACGTGTGGTGGAAGCCGATAATTTTACCCGCGCTGGCCATTGGAAAACCTGGGGACCGACCTTGCTGCTGGGGCCAGATATCGCCGGCGCAACGTTGGGGATCGTGGGGTTGGGCCGTATCGGTCAGGCTGTAGTGAACCGTGCACAGGGGTTCCAGATGCGAATCATCTACTATGATATCCACAGGCGCCCTGACCTCGAGGAGAAGATGGGCGTCGAGTTCGCATCATTTGACAGTTTGCTGCAAGAGTCCGACTTCGTCAGCATTCACACTGTGTTGTCGGATGAGACGCATCACCTTTTCGGAGAGAAGCAATTTGATCGGATGAAACCCTCAGGGATTTTGATAAACACCGCGCGCGGACCTATCGTGGATCCGATCGCACTTTATTCAGCGCTTAACAAAGGAAAGATCGCTTATGCCGCACTCGATGTAACCGAATCTGAGCCCATCCATCCGGATGACCCACTGTTGACCCTCGAGAATATCATCATAACCCCGCACATCGCCAGTGCGAGCAAGCAGGCGCGCACAAAAATGGCAACAATGGCTGCGGAGAATCTGATCGCCGGTCTTAAGGGCGAACACCTTCCTAATTGTGTCAATCCGGAGGTGTTTTCACTTTCTGCTTGACAGGACACAGCGCAGGTCCAAACTGGTTTCAAAGAGTGGCCGACCCATGGGTTGGCCACTACGCGTTAAGAGAAAATGTAGGTGCTCATTCGGAATGTGATACTGGAGCAGTTATTAGATATACCGTCCGATGATGAGCTAGGGGCTCGGCACGCCGAGCCCCTAGCAACAATCACTTCTCGTTCACATCCAGCTAATCCCCGACGGCATCTGGGGCGGGTGGTAGACTCGGCTGTTTCCCATCCCCTCCCGGCACTTGCCGGCGGAATTGGCTCATGTAGAGGTCGTAATAAAACCCTTTTGCTGCCATCAACGAATCATGCGTACCGCGCTCGATAATTTCGCCCTCATGGATGACCAGCACTTGATCGGCATTACGGATTGTGCTCAACCGGTGTGCGATGACGATGCTCGTCCGCCCTGCCAGCAGCACTTCGAGCGCTCCCTGGATCAGTCGCTCTGTGCGAGTGTCCACGCTTGAGGTCGCCTCATCAAGAATCAAGATGCGCGGGTTCGCGAGAGCTGCACGGGCGATAGCCATCAATTGGCGTTGACCAATGCTCAAGCCGGTTCCCCGTTCTCCGAGCTCGGTCTCATAACCCTGAGGCATGCGCTCGATGAACGCGTGAGCATGGGCGAGCTTGGCAGCAGCGATGACATCCTCGTCCGTTGCCTCCGGTCGACCGAAGCGGATGTTCTCCATTACGCTGCTGCTGAAAAGGAAGCTGTCCTGCAGAACGACTGCGATCTGGCGCCGAAGGCTGGATTTTGTCGCTTTACGCACATCGACATCGTCGATCTTCACAGCCCCGAGCGTGACATCGTAAAAACGGGGGATCAAATTGGCGATCGTCGTCTTGCCGGCGCCGGTAGGGCCGACGATGGCAACGGTCTGGCCCGGCTCTGCGAGCAAACTGACGCCTTTCAGAACCGGCTCTCCAGCGACATACTCCGACCAGACATCATCCAGTTCAACCTTTCCCTGAATCTCCGGCATCTCGATCGCGTCAGGAGCGTCTTTGATATCTTGTTCGATGTCCAACAGCCCGAAGATGCGTTCGCCACCGGCAATCCCGCTCTGAATGTTGGTCCAGAGCACAGCAATCATCTGTACAGGTTGATTGAAGCGTTGGACGTAGGCGACGAAGGTGATCATCAACCCCAGCGAGATGGTTGTGCCGAAGAAATCTGAGCCGTTGAGGATCGCCCATCCGCCGACAACGGTGACGAGCATTAAGGCGACGTACCCCAGCGCCTCAAGCATCGGTGCCAGAGCGGAGGTATATGCGACAGCGCGGATGTTGGCATCGCGGTAAGCGGCGTTAGTTTCGTTGAACGATTTTATATTCTCGTCCTCACGGCTGAAAGCCTGCGCTTCGCGCACACCGGCGATGCTCTCCTGCAATTCTGCGTTCACAGATCCCATCTCCACTCGAGTGCGGCGGAAAGCTTTTCGCGCCTGGTTAGAAAACCACAAGGTCGCGATGGCCATTGCCGGGATCATCGCCATTGCAACAAGAGCGTAGGGAACGCTGCTGGTGAGCATGTTATAGCTCACCCATACGAGCAGCATCACACCGCTCGTGACCTGGATCAGAGCGAAGGTCATGCCTTGCTGGATGGTGTCGGCATCGTTAGTCACACGGCTCATCGTATCCCCGGTCTCATGCTCGACATGGTAACCAACTGAAAGGCGGTTGATCTGCGAGAAGACCTGTTCACGCAGCGTTTTGAGGACATGCTGACCGGACCAAACCATGAAATAGAACATTAAGCCCGTTGTCACTGAGCCTAAGAGGAATAGGCCCATGAGTTTCAAGACGAGGATGCCCAGTCCCTGGATGTAATCCGCGGTCGTCCAACCCGCTTGCGGCGTGTCGTACCAGCAGTTGCTTCCGGAAGCCGATTCCTCGAAATCCAGGAACTCTGCCATCATGGCGTTTTCAGATGCAGCTGCGCTGGTGGTGGCGGGTGTCAAATAACAGTCCACGGCTTGTCCAATGAGTTCCGGTGCCGTTACCTGCGTCCATGTGCTGATGACCATCATCACCAGTACTATAAAGTACTGGAACCAGTAAGGTTTGAAGTACCCGACGAAACGCCGAAGCGTTTCTGCAACGCGAGTCGGTTTTGAGGTTTCTTGTTCAAGTATTCGATGCCCTCTAAACATCTTGGGCCTCCTCTTCCGCCGGGGTCGACAACGAAGGGTCCATCTCAGGCTCGAGGTTGGCGTCTTCGACCAATTGCGAGTAGTAAATGCCTGCATAGATTTCGCTCATTTCCAGAAGCCTTTCATGCGTGCCGGAAGCGGCGATCTTGCCTTGGTCAAGGACGAGGATCTGGTCTGCGTTGAGTACGGTGCTGATCCGTTGGGCGATCACGAAGCTTGTCCGCCCAACCATGAGATGATCGAGCGCTTTCTGTATCTCATATTCAGTTTGCATGTCGACGCTTGAAGTTGAGTCGTCCAGGATCAAGATCCGGGGATCGAGCAATAAGGCCCGGGCGATGGCGACGCGCTGCTTCTCACCTCCGGAGAGAGTCGTGCCGCGCTCACCGACGGGCGTGTCGTAGCCTTCCGGGAATTCCAGGATGAAATCGTGCGCAGCAGCGGCTTTCGCAGCGGCGATGACCTCATCCATGGGCGCATCCGGTCGACCGAAAGCGATGTTATCGCGGATAGTGCCTGTAAAAAGCGTCGTCTCCTGGAGGACGATGCCGATTTGCTCTCGCAACGATTCCAGGAGGACGTGTCGCACATCCTGCCCGTCGATCAAAACGGCGCCTTCGGTGGGGTCATAGAAACGGGGGATGAGGTTTATGACTGTGGATTTACCAGAGCCGGTCATACCCAGCAGGGCGACCGTCTGGCCTGGCTCGGATGTGAAGCTCAGGGCGCTCAATACCGGAGTTTCACCGCTGATGTAGCGGAATGTGACGTCACGAAACTCCACCCGACCTTTAACCGCGGGCAGCGGCTTCGCATCCGGCTCATCAGCGACGTCGCTTTTGGCATCGAGGATTTCGAAGACCCGCCCAGCTGAAGCGGATGCCATCGCCATCTGGCTGATGATCATGCCCAGTTGGCCAACGGGGATGAAGACAAACATGAGATATAAGCTGAACTTCTGCCATTCACCAAGGGTCAGCGTACCGGAGATTATCTGGCTGCCGCCGAAGTAAAGCACTACCCCCTGGCCGACGTTTGCAAGGAGAAAAACTAAAGGCATGAGGAAAGTCATCAACCGCATCACGCGCAGCATCTGGTTCATGTAAATGTCCGCGGCGTTATCGAAGCGTTCCTGCTGTTGGATCTCACGGTTGAATGCTTTGACAACTTTTATCCCGGCTAAATTCTCCTGCAGGATGGCATTCATCGCCGAGAGTTTGCGTTGAACAGCTTCGAACATTGGCCGGGCGACGCCGCCGAAAACCATGAACATCACGAATGCCAATGGCAAGATAGGGAGGATTGCCAGCGTCAAGCGAGCGTTGGTCAGGAAAAGAATGATGAGCGTTCCTGACATCAAGACAATCGCCTGAAGCGCCATGAGAAGACCCTGGCCGATGAACATGCGCACCTTTTCGACGTCATCCGTGGCGCGGATCATCAGCTGACCGGTTCGGTTGCGATCGTGGTAGCTGAACGAGAGCCGCTGGATTTTGGCGAACAGCTCATTGCGCAGATCGAAAGCGACGCTCTGTGAGGCGCGTTCGCCCATATATACCCTCGTGAAGGCGAATACACCTCGCACGGTGGCGAAGACGACGATTAAAACTCCAGCCCAGAGCAAGGCGTCTACGGAATTGTCTCGGTTCAACGTCAACTGCTCGATATTTAGTCCGAGCTTCTCCGCGGCTATGGTCTGTACCTGTGCTGGAAGCTCGAGGATTTTCGAGGCGATCATGCCATCCGTGATGGCGTCGATAATGTTCTGTATAAGCTGGGGCACCATGAGCTGCGCTAACGTGGCGATAAACATCGCTCCGTAGGCCAACCCGGCTTCTTTCTTGTAGTGACCCAGATATCGGATGGCTCTGGTTAAGCTTTGTTTGCTAGGGCGCTGCCCTTTTCGCTTTCTTCTCATCCTCTCATCCTTCCAGCGAGCCCTTCTCGGTCTCGGTGTACGTTTCTTCGAGTTCTTCAGCTATTGCGGTCAGCGATGAAAGACTGGCGATAATCTCCCGGCGTTTACCCTTTGGTAGAGCGGTCTCGAGGTCACGCAGCCATTTTAGACGTGCTTCAACACCCTCCTGAACCAGGGCATTACCTTTGGTGGTGAGCGTCACCCGCTTCACACGGCGATCATCCGGATCTTCATCCCGCTGCAGCAATCCGTTCTGGACGAGGCGATCTACCATCTGGCTCGCCGCCGCGGCGGTGATGCCCAGGTTATCCCCGATATTTGAGATGGGGCAGTCGCCGTGGTAATACAAGCGCATGAGCGCGCCTAGCTGCGAATTCGAAAGTCTGGAGCGGTTCATCCAGCGCGTGAACTCGTGCATCGTGCGCCTCATGGAGATATGTACCCAGTCGAGCAGGGCTTGATGAAGATCGTCTTTTTGATCCATATGTAAACATCCTTAATAGTTAAGGGAACTGAAATATATCACAGACTTTAGGAATGTTATAGGGGGAGGATCCTGCCCGCACTTGTCATTTTGAGGGATGAAGCGGCGTGGCATTTTAAGCGCTAGAAAGGAGGAGATTGCTTCGTTTCGCTCGCAATGACAGATCCCTGGCCAATGTCATTCTGCGGCACATGGGGCAGAAGAATCTCGTTCATGGCGAGTAGCACCCGCCAGTTCAAAGAACGAGATGCTTCACGGAGTTTAGCCTGTGAAGTCCCCGACCGAAGGGAGTGGGGAGCGAAACCGAATGGGCTCGCAATGACACTAAGGGGGGGACTTCATCGCACAAGGAATAGCCGGTCTTCCGTGGCATTCAATAGGGAAGCGAACAATGTGCATGCCTTTTACGACGGATCAGACCGAAGAATTGAACAGAAGGTTACCTACACAGCACTTTCTAGAAATTGCAGGTATTTCGGGTTGGCAGCAATCCGGTTGGCATAGACGCCGCGATATTCCGGCGGGAGCAGCGCAGCCATTTGAACCATGATCTCGTCTAGGATCTCCAGCCGCATCCGCCGATCAACCCGCTTACCTCCCGTGTCCAAGCGAAAGGGACGACCGACAGCGATGTGAAAAGGTGTACGCCGAAGCCGACGTAAGTTACGCTGCCAATGCTTGTCCCCCCAGTGAACAATGGGCTGAATCGGCGCACCCGATTGTTGTGCCAATAGAACAACACCTGGCTTGCCTGTCCCTAAACGGCCGCCCGCGTTGCGTGTCCCCTCAGGCGCAATAACGAAGGTGTCCCCAGCGCGGATCCGGGAAATTGCCTGTCTGAGCGCGGTGCGGTCTAGTTTGTCGCGTTGGACCGGGATTCCATTAAGCGTATTAAGAAGCCAACGCATCCAAGCGCTCTCCAGGCGTTTAGCGGCGAAGAACCCGCTGATGGGCCGCGGTTGGAGGCGGGAATGCAGAACAGGGATTTCGAGCACGTTAACATGGTTTGTTATGAGGATCAGCGGGCCTCTCGCCGGCACTTTTGCAATTTGGGCATCATCGATGCGGCAGATCGTGCTTGTCAGGGTGTCAAGGAATTTCAGCACGAGTGTTTGGCTCAGGCTCATTTCATCTCTCGTGGAAGAGGGCTGACGACTTCAAGCGCAAGGGGGTGGATTTCGATGCGCAGTTCTGTCCCGTCGACGCACAGGATCTCGCCATCCGTCTGAGCCGGAAGGACGCCCTCCAGGGCATCTATTGTAATACTCGCTCCCTTGTCGGTGATGATTTCATCTTGCGTTGCCTGTGTGCCGCGCAGGAAGTGGGGGATCAAACTTAAGATCCGCCTGCGACTGACCTGGCGAGCGATACAAAGGTCGAAAAAACCATCCTCAATTGAAGCATCTGGCGCCATCCAGAACCCATCCCCCAGCCGTTGGCCGTTCATAATGGAAATCATCAGGGTCGCCAGCGTAAGACTTTTCTCGTCGTACACCAGGCGAACTTCAGGTCCTCGATGGTAGAGGAAGATGGTTTTCAAAACGGCGATGAGGAAGCTCAAGAAGCCGCCGAAACGCGGCAGCTTAGCGGTCTCTATGGTGGCCACTGCATCGAACCCCACGCCGACGCAATTACCGAAGTAACGACCTTGGGGGAAATTGCCGCCGTACACACGGCCCAGGTCGATCCGCCGTCGATGATCCGCGATGAGCACCTGAACGGCTTCCTCAAGATCCACCGGAAGGCCAACGGCATAGGCGAAGTCGTTCCCACGGCCGAGGCTCAGCAGGCCGAAAGCAGGCCTGTTGCCCCCCGTTCCGCGCGCTTCCATCAAGCCGTTGATCACTTCGTTCGATGTTCCATCACCTCCTGCGGCGACCACAACCTTGTAACCGGCACGAGCTGCCTCGGAGGCAAGCTCAGCGGCATGCCAGGTGTTCTCAGTACAAGTCAGGT
>SOJU01000118.1 GCA_004376465.1 Anaerolineales bacterium
GTTACCGAGAGAGATGGTTTCCCAGCTGCAGTACTTCTGCGAGGCGTGAAACCGGTTGAAGGACACGAAACTATCCGGCGGCGAAGAGCCGGACGCCCAGAGTCGGAGTTAACCGACGGACCGGCGAAATTGTGTCAGGCATTCGCCATCGACCGGAGCTTCGATGGTCTGGACCTATGCCATCCGCAGAGCGCACTTTTCATCGAACGGGATGTTGCCATCCCGGAACATAGCGTAACAATTGGACCGCGAGTGGGTTTAAATCAAGTAAGCGAACCGTGGAAGAGTATGCCTTGGCGCTTCAGGGTCAATCCACACTAAAAGGAGATCTAACAATGCAACTACTGGATGGTAAAAACGCTCTGGTTTTCGGGGTAGCTAACGACCACTCGATCGCCTGGGGGATCTCCCAGGCCATGCATGAGCACGGCGCCCAACTCGCCTTTTCCTACGCCAGTGAGGCTCTTGAGCGTCGGGTGCGTCCACTTGCCGAATCGGTAGGCTCAGACTTCGTCGAACTCTGCGACGTTGCCGACGACAAGCAGATCGATGCGGTTTTCACCAAGGCAGCCGAGAGACTCGGGAGCATTGATGTTCTCGTACACGCCGTCGCCTATGCTGACCGCGAGGACCTCAAAGGCGATTTCCACATGACGAGCCGCAGCGGCTTCCATCTGGCAATGGACATCAGTGTGTTTTCCTTTATCGCTCTGGCACGCGCCGCCTTGCCGCTGATGAAACCGGGCGGTTCGATGCTCACCCTGAGTTATTACGGCGGCCAAAAAGTGGTCCCGAATTACAACGTGATGGGGGTAGCGAAGGCCGCTCTTGAGGCGACCACCCGCTACCTCGCCGCCGATCTCGGACCCAGGGATATCCGCGTAAATGCCATTTCTGCGGGACCCATTCGCACCCTATCCGCCGCCGGCGTGAGTGGATTTAAACGAATGCACCGGGAATTCTCTGGATTCGCCCCGCTGCGCAAGAACATCACCATCGAGGATATCGGCGGTGCGGCTATCTGGCTCGCCTCCGACCTGGCGAGCAAGGTCACAGGTGAGGTGCTGTTTGTCGACTCGGGATACAATATTCTTGGAATCCCTGATATCGAAGAAGGTCAAAACTAAGCGTTCCCTGAAAGCCTGGTAGTGTTAACCATCTTTCGTCCCGATCCGCTAGCTCATACCGATCCAGAGCTTAGAGCGCTGCGCGCGCAGCTCTCAAAACGCGCCGTCATCGTTGTCTATGTCATGTTCGGGATCTGGCTGCTAACCGGCCTGCTCGTCCGGCAATTCATCCCCTCAAGCACGCCCGATGTCCTCCTTTTTGATCTGGTCGCGGCCATCCTTCTTGGGATTGTGGGCGTCATTGCCCTGCGCCTCATTCAACTGGGAAACACTTCACGTGCAGGCTATCTTCTCGCCAACTCGTTTCTCGTCTTCGCACTTATCATCCTGTTTTTCTTCACCCCGGGGGTATTCATCCCGGCCGCACTTCTTTTCATCCCCATCGCGCTTGCAGGAATGATGATCGGTGGAAGAACACCCTTTTTATACTCGGTCCCTGCCTCGCTGGCGCTCGCCGCGAGTTATTTCATGCAGGGTAGCAAATTCATGCTGCTTGGTGTTGAGCTAGAAGGTATCACTGCGGGTCTTTTCCTAGGCTGTCAAATCGTTCTTCATCAGGGTCTGGCAACCATGTTCACCATTACTTCAGCTCACGTTGAATCCACGATCGAACAATTGCTTTACCAAACCGAACAGTTGTCTCACCTGGCAAACACCGATGCACTGTCCGGGTTGGCGAACCGCCGCTTCTTTGTTGAGCACCTTGAGCGTGAATTTGCGCGCGCCAAACGTTACCGCCGACCTCTAACACTTCTGTACCTAGACCTGGATGACTTCAAATCGATAAATGATCGCTTTGGGCATGCGGTCGGGGATGATGTCATACGCAACTTGTCTTTATCGATGCGCGCCGTGCTGCGCTCAACGGACCTGTTAGCACGTATTGGAGGAGATGAATTTGCTGTTCTGCTCCCCGAGACAACGATTAAGGGCGGCGTCGGGGTGACTCAAAAATTAAAGCGCGCCCTGATCGCGTTCACCTCCAGGCCGGACTGCGCCATCCCCTCCTTGACCTTTTCAGCGGGTCTGGCCCAGTTTCGCTTCGAAGATGAATCGATCGATGACCTGCTCGCGCGTGCAGACCACGCCCAATATAAGGCCAAAGATGCGGGCAAGGGGCAGATTCGCACACAGCATGACACCATTCAGCTTTCCTTATTCGAGGAAGAACAAACTCCCTGAGAAGCTACTCTTACGCTCTCGGCACAGACCTCATTTCCTTCTTCACTTGAGAACCTGACAAATCCAGAACATCGATCGTGAAAGGATCGTCAATGGTACACACGGGAAACATTGATCTGAGTACAAGGGGAAATGCTGACATGCATGACCTGACGAAGGCGGTAGAGGATATCGTTAAGAGCTCCGGGGTAAACTCCGGTCTCGTCACGGTATTCACCCCCTCGGCGACCAGTGCCATCACAACCATTGAATTCGAGTCGGGCGCGTTGGAAGATCTTCGTCATGCGCTCGACGAAATTGCCCCACAGGACCGTACCTACCAACACAATCTTCGTTGGGGAGACGGGAACGGTCATTCCCATTTGCGGTCAGCACTGCTTAAGACTTCATTTACGATTCCGATTATCGCGGGCAACATGACACTGGGAACATGGCAGCAGATCCTATTTGTTGATTTCGACGTACGCCCTCGCCAACGCCGCCTTGTCGTACAAGTCATAGGTGATTGAGCTTCGTAGTGTAGTAATATGACAACCCATCGTTGAGTAAAGGTAAAGGGATATAGGAATGCGATATTGAAACGTCTTCTAGCAGTTCTAGCACACCCGGATGATGAGAGCTTTGGTCCGGGCGGAACTTTGGCGCTTTACGCACAAGAAGGCGTCGAAGTGCATCTCATCTGCGCCACGCGCGGTGATGTCGGCGCACTCCCGCCAGAGTTGCAGCTAAACGCTGAAGAGACCGCTCGTATGCGTATGGACGAGCTGCGTTGCGCGGCGGCGCAACTTGGATTGACCGAGGTGCACATGCTGGGCTACCGCGATTCGGGCATGCCCGGCTCGAGCGATAACAACCACCCCGAGGCGCTAGCTGCAGCCCCGGTGGTTGAAGTCACCGAGAAGGTTGCCGTTCTAATGCGCCAGATACGTCCACAGGTTGTGATCACCCACGATCCTGTCGGAGGCTACCATCACCCCGATCACATCGCCGTACACAAAGCAGCCGTTGCAGCTTTCAACCGCGTAAGAGAGGAGATGGAAGGTGCATCTGCTCCTCTAAAATCTCGCCCTCAGAAACTCTACTATCACACCTTCCCACGTCGTTTCCTGCGCATCATGGTGCGGCTGCTGCCTCTCTTCGGCAAGAATCCCAGGAAATTCGGACGGAATGAAGATATAGACTTGCTGGAGATCAGCCGCGACGATTTCCCCATTCACGCCAGAATCGATTTCCGTCGAGTCGCCGATCTAAAAGAAAAGGCTTCTGCCTGCCACCAGAGCCAGCAGGGGCTGAGTTCCGGCGGGCTCTTTGGTGTGCTCATGAGGCTTTTCAGCGGAGCGGAGACGTTTACACGCGCCTTCCCAGCAGCGGAGGACAGGCTTCGAGAGCGTGACCTCTTCGACGGCGTGGAAAGCGGCTGACCTCACCAAGGACGGCCATGGTGTCACCCTCGAGCCGGTGCAAGGCCGTCGATCATGCAAGACGTCGTGAGTGGCGCTATCAGGCACTCAGCTAGCGTGGTAATATTCCGCCATTGAGCAAATACGCATGGGGAAGATCGACGCCATGTCTGATATAGAGCGTTCAACAGCTGCCATTTCCAACCAATTTGACCTTCCCCAGCGGATCGATACGAACGCTCGCCGCTCAATTTGGCGTGACCTGCATGGTTAAAGAATCGCCATGATCTCAACATACCGGCACTGCCCTTGCCAACAGAGGAATAGGAACCTTCGATGATATCATTATTAAACATCCCTGCAGCTGCTCTACCGTTCATCATCTTCGCCCTGCGAGTCTCGGATATGTCGCTCGATACACTGCGAGTGCTCTTCGTCATCCGCGGGCGGAAACCTTTAGCATGGATCCTGGGTTTCTTCCAGTCGCTTCTATGGGTTATTGCCATCACAAGCGTTCTGAGTAATTTGGACAACTTGTGGAACATCATCGCTTATGCTGGAGGTTTTGCCACTGGAAACGTCGTCGGAATGGCGATCGAGGAACGTCTCGCCATCGGGCATAGCAACCTGCAGATCATCAGCTCCCGTTGGGGCAGCGCAATCGCTGAAACCATCCGTGAGAAGGGCTACGCCGCGACCGAAATCCCTGCGCGCGGCAAGGATGGGACGGTCAGCATGATCAGTTGCAGCATCCTGCGCCGGGATATCGATGCGGTCCGGCAAGAGGTTAATAGGATCGATCCCGATGCATTCATCACTGTAGAGGATATCCGTCCGCTTCACCGAGGATTTTGGCGATCCTGATCAGGGGAAAGTCGCAGAAATACCCTTGAAAGTAATCGATCTATGGTTCCACAATAAACCTTCGATGATCTTCGCGCCTGATCCCATAATCCGATGAATCTGGATTGGAGCCTTGTCCCCGCTGCGCTCGTCCCAATTCTTATCCTGGTCATCCGTATTGGTAACCTATCGCTCTCAACGCTGCGCGTGCTTACGGTTGTGCGCGGACGAAAACGAGCCGCCTGGGCGCTTGGCTTCGTGCAAAGCCTTCTCTTTGTCACTGTGATCGCGGGTGTCTTGAAAAACCTTGATAACCCTTGGAACCTGGCAGCATACGCCGCGGGTTTCGCCACCGGAAACGTCCTGGGAATAATCCTTGATGATCGTATCGCACCCGGGCACAGCCTGCTGCGGATAACGAGCTCGAGTCACGGGGCAGTCATCATGGAAGCCTTGCATCAAGCCGGTATGGGCGCAACGGAGGTCGCCGGGTCTGGCCGCGACGGTACCGTGAGTCTGATCTACTGCTACACACCCCGACGTAAGGTACGAAAGATAAAGGAACTTGTGCTGCAGCACGACCCCCAGGCTTTTATGACGCTGCTGCAAGTGCGGCAGATCGGGGGCGGCTGGGAGGGTTAACGCCATTGTCAGGGGGAATCCGATGGAGGGTGGCCCGTATGTCTGCCCACAATCTAATCTCCCACAGGTTTTTCTATCCTGCGGAAGGTTTACCTCCCAGCCCCCAAAGCCCGCCGGAAGACAGAAATCAGGAAGAGAGAGCCCATTCTGATGGCGTGCATCTTGCATCACTCTTAGAACGGCGCGGGTTGCAATGCACCACACCGGCATCTACCCTTATAGTAGGAGTAAGGGTTGGTTTGCAACGCCCCATCCCAAACGGTATAATCCCGCGACCCATAGTATGAGCTTAACTCGCGCAGATCAACACCTTGATCTGGTTGAGAATCGATAATTTTTGGTTTATCTGCTCTGTGAATCGGGAAGATTAGAAGAAAAAAACAGAATGGCACTCAAGGGCAACCTACGCGACTTTAACGTCACCCAGCTTCTGAAT
>SOJU01000138.1 GCA_004376465.1 Anaerolineales bacterium
AAGCTGACGGGTATTCTGGGAATACTAATAAACAAAAACGGCTCCCGTCAACATGATGCCGGGAGCCGTTCGCATATTTCGAAGATGGTTGTTATCTAAATAACGATCGTTCAAGAGAGAGAAGACTATTCGCCAGGATTTCCAGATCGAGACTCGCCGCGGCCTCATTCGTGTCAATTTCTCCTGGAATGAGTTCAAGGCGCTTTATCAAATCCCCCACTGTATCAGCATCTGCAGCGCTGAGCTTATTCTCAAACTCTAATAAGCTAGCCCTGGTTCCTGCAAGAGCAGCTTTGGCCGCGACCGTATCCCCTTGGGCCAGCGCAAGCTGCGCTGAAGTCACATTGACTAAAACATTGAGAAGCTGCCGGTGCGACTCGCTTGCTTCAAGCGCGTCCGACAATTGCTCGATCTCCGCCGGCAACGGTCTCAAGTCCTCAAGTTCAGATTCCAACGACTCGATTTCAATCCGCGCCTTCTCAAGCTCGATGGTTAGCGGGCCAACTTGAAAAAACCACGTCGCCACCAGACCCAGCGTGAATAAGCCGAGAACGCAAAGCATCCAAAACAGGAACCTTCTCAGGCGACGCTTGGGTTTCACCGGCTCTGGTGGAGCTTCGGCGTCTTCAGGTATTTCCTGCATTGTTTCCGTGACTGGCTTCTCGGCTTCCACTGCTTCGACGTCTGGAGTTTCTAACTTGATCTCTGGTTCGTCGTTAGCCTGGATACCTTCTTCATTCATCTAAGCTCTCCTCGCGACATCATTCTCTATATATTAATCTGCGTTAGGATTCTCAGGGCCTGTTACTACGATCAACAGCTTCCATGCAATCTCTATTTCGTCCTCGGCGATAGATGGTTGCGTGCGGATATCCTCAAGCGCAATGTCCAATCGACTCACAATCTCGTCAAGAACTGTAATGCTATCTCCAAATCCTTCCTCTCCACGCCATTTCTCCGCTTGGGCGAAAATCATCGCCCGTGCGGATGTCACATCTTCACTTGCCTGCCCCAAATTATCTTCGGATAGCCAGAATTGTGCCCGCGAGAGAAGGGTCATCGCCCGGATCAATTGCAGTTGACCTTGCATTTCATCGAAGGGTTGGCCAACTTCAGAGAGCGATACTTCAAGCGTATCCAAGCGATCCGTTAGCATCGCTAGTTCAGCCGCCAGCACAGTCATCTGCTCATTAATCGCCTCTGATTGAGAGGCGTTTAAATCTGCACCGTCATTGATACGTCGCTCAAGCTCGGACTGCTGTTCATCAATCTCCAGATCTCTTTCAGCTAAGTCTAAACGCAGCTGGGCAACTTCTTCTTGGTAATCCTGCAATTGCTGATCGTATGAGGGGCCAGGTCCAACTGCAATCCGGTAGAGAGTTACCCCTCCAAAATAAAGCCCCAATCCGATAGAAAGCCCCACCATGATTGCGACGAGCAGGCGTAGAAACACCTTTAACGCTCTAGAAAAAGGGTTGCTCGTGGATTTTTCGTCGCTTGAAGTGTTGTTTTCCGAGTTCGCCATAATTTTCAATCCTCACTACAGTAAAGAACGCGGTGCTGGGAGAAAAACGTGCATACAAATGATCGCGATCGTGCCGGTGTTAATCAAGGAAAGTGAACGGGGTTAAATGATCTCCTGGGTGGGGGATTTCTGCTCCCCAGCCTTGTTAATACACAATGGACGGCTTTCGCCGTCCATTGTACCTCACAAATTTTATGCATTTTTATCGGGATTTGACCTCGATCTTCTTCGGTCGAGATTCCTCCGACTTGGGGATACGCAGCATAAGCACGCCATCCTCAATGACCGCATCAGCCTTCTTCGCGTCGAGCAGGCTGGGGAGGCGCAGTCTGCGCTCGTATGAACCACGATGCAGTTCTCGCAACAGGACATCCTCTTGTCCGTCCTCTTTTTCCTTAACCTCGCCGCGTAAGGTGACGACATCTTCGATTATTTCAATTTTCAGGTCGTCAGCTTTCAGGCCGGGCACGTTAGCAGTGATCACATACTCATCACTGGTGGCCTGGACGTCTACTGGCAACCGGCAGCCGCCGTTAAAACCAACGGGGTGATGACGATGTATCCTGCGATGTCTTTGTGGAACCATGTAGTAACTCATTACCAACACTCCTTTAATAGGTATACATATTACACTTCCTAGGATACCCACCGATCATAAGATGTTCACATACGAGACATATGAATTCTGTTAACTACCGCTCCATTATCATGATAAGAATCTTGAAAATATGCGCGTACACCACGTCAATAGGATTGGGACCTTCCATCTTCTTCAGGGTTTGTAGCAGCGGGTTGGCGGCACGGAACCGTGGATCAATGGGTCGAAATCTGCGAAAAGTGTTGGGTGGGGGAAAACGGGGAAACAATTCAAGCCCATCCCTTAAGTGTGGGCAAACCCTTACCATGATTCCGGAATAAGATGTTCCGTAAAAGAAAGCGGACAGGCAGACTCAGCCACTTGCGATCTCACCAATCGACGGTTAAGGAGTGGAGCAACTCCGGAAGGATCCCGCGCCAGGTGCTGGACTCATGGTTCCCGGATACCGATACGTACTCATGCTCAATATCCGCCTCGTGGAGAGCCTCGCTCAGCTCCAGGGTTTTCTCAAAGGCGGAATCCGTATCGCCGGACATGAGAAATATCTTCGACGGCAACTCTCCAAGAAGTATTAGACCGAAGGGATCATATTCGGGGCGTGCGTAATTCACATTCAGCGCCGGACTGAGTGCGCCAACGCGCGGGATGATGTCGCCATTTCGGAAGCCAATTTCTAGCGCCCATACCCCTCCGCGGGATACGCCCGCCAATCCCCGGCTATCCCCCTGTGCAATCGTTCGATAGGTTCGATCCATGAAGGGCACTAACCCGTTGATGAATTCATCCTCATAAGAACCGGGCCCACCGTCTGTGCTGCTAAACAGCGGCTCGGGTTGGCGAGGCATGACTACTATAAACGGAGGTAGTGTGTCGTCCCTATAAGCATCCTCCAACGCAGATTCAACACCAAGGATCTGCCAGTGATTCTCACCTTGAGGTTTTCCGTGGAGAAGATAAAGAACCGGGAAACGTCGATCTAAATCGTTGTAGCAGGGTGGAAGATAAATCAAAATCGGGACCGAGTCTGGGTTTATCCATCCAGGATAGCTGGTGTGCTCCAGGTGTACCGAATTCTCCAAACAAATGTGGGCAGGGAGCTCGGTTGGGTTGGTTACGAATTCTGTTGATGTGCGGGGCACACACCCGGGTTTCACATCTCGTAATAGATCTGTGCAGTCCTCTAAGTCCTCGGTAGGGGAGGGAGCCAGATTTGTCATAGATCCGTTCGTATCCTCCCCATCTGCTGCCGTACTGGGCATTCGCTGACAAGCAGCCAGACTTACAGCGAATACCAGTGGAAGGAATAAAACAATGATGTTTCGATACTGCATGCGAAAACCAGATCCTTTAGCGACATCTTTATTGTGAACTGCTGCTAACGCGAGCTTGTCGCATTTCTCCAGAGTTTAGCGGACGCATGTGATAAAGTATTTCTCAATCCCAATATCTCCATTGTACTGGGATACCCTTCATTACCGTGAATCTCAGTCCTGCTCCCTGCACTAAATAATAGCTTTCCCCTCCTCTTTGTGCAGGAAAATCGATCCCGAATGATTTTACCCGCTTCACTTTTGAATCCTCCTCGTCTGACTGTACAATCCTATTCATAATGGACGCCTCAACGCGTCGATCTCGATATAGTTACCCACTGGGACTGATGCTCATCTCTGCCGGCAGCCTGGTTTATGAGATCAGCCTAACCCGTATTTTCGCCGTTCAGCAGTTCCACCACTTTGCTTTCCTGGTCGTCGGGATGGCGGTCATGGGAATCGCGGCGAGTGGATTCCTTATCGCCATCCGGCCGTCGTCACCCCCGCCATCCCTCTTGGCACTGGGATATTCAGGGGCCGTGCTGCTCGCGTACCTGATCATCAATCTACTGCCCTTCGACTCTTACAGCATCGCCTGGGATCGACAACAGATCTGGATACTGCTCCTTTACTTCCTGGCTTCCGGAGGACCCTTCGTCTTCACCGGTTGGGCTGTCGGCGCGGCGCTAGCCAACGCCAGCGGTGAATCCCATCGCCTTTATGCCGCCAGCATGATCGGCTCCGGCGTCGGTTGCCTCATGGCGTTGGTCGGGATGGAGTACCTCGGCGGGGAGGGGGCAATCGGTCTGTCAATCGCACTCGGACTGTTCGCCGCTGCAGTATTCAGCACACGCCTTCCTGCCCGAGCAGGTCTCCTGGCACTCGGGTCCATCACCTTGTTTATTTTCACACTCGCACCACATTGGCTCGAGCTGCGACTCTCGCCATACAAACCGCTGTCAACAATCAGGCTTGTGCCTGACGCGGAACTTACATACTCGCGCTGGAGCGCATCTTCTCGCGTCGACGTGATCGAAAGTGGGAGCATTCATGTGTTTCCAGGTCTCAGCTTGAGCGCATCGGGTGGACTTCCCCTTCAAGCCGGCTTGTTTGTGGACGGTGAAGGACCGCAGCCGATCACGAATCTTTCATCTGATGATCCAGCGTTACACAACCTTGCATCCCACATGCCAGGCACCCTCGCCTACATTCTTCGACCGCATGGAACTGCTCTGATTCTCAACCCCGGCGCCGGGCTCAACCCTCTCCTGGCGCTGGCCTCTGGGGTAGAGCACGTCACCATACCCACAGATGACCCTCTCGTAACCGATGTCCTCGAAAGCGCATATTTGGAATTCAGCCAGGGGCTTTACAGCCATCCTCGCCTGACCGTCAGCCCACGCTCCAGCAGAGGTCTATTGAGCCTTTCCGAAAAACAGTACACAGTCATCGAATTTGCCTTAAGCGACAGTTTTCACCCTGTGACCTCGGGTGCTTTCAGTCTTTCCGAGAATTTCCTGCTCACAAAGGAATCGGTCATCCAGGCCTGGAACCGCCTCTCGGATGATGGGTTGCTCGTAATCACGCGCTGGGTTGGAACCCCACCTAGCGAATCCGCCCGGGCATGGTCCACGCTGATTGCCGCACTTCGCGAGACGGGAGTATCTACTCCCCAGTCGCATACCATCGCCTACCGCGGGATGAGGACAGCGACGATGATCGCCAGCCGAGAGCCCTTTACAGACGATGAACTCGCTCTGGTGCGCGATTTCCTACAAGAGAATGGGTTTGACGCCCTCGTCCTCCCTAACCTAGAACCCGATGAAGTTAATCGCCGCAACGTCCTACCAGAACCTGTTTACCACCAGCTTTATACAAATCTACTGGAGAACCACGAAACAACGATCCGCGATTACCCGTTTAATCTGACCCCTCCGCGCGACACTCAGCCCTACTTCTTCCATTTCTTTCGCTGGCGTCAAACATCAGATGTTCTCGCCACCCTTGGAAAAATCTGGCAGCCCTTCGGTGGAAGCGGTTACTTCGTACTGCTTGGTTTGTTGGTATTAATGATTCTCCTTGGCATCCCTCTGGTCCTCGCTCCGCTTTACGTCCTCCGTCGACAATCTACCGCTGCTGTTCCCCGCGCCTCAGTGCTCCTCTTTTTTGGCAGCCTGGGCGCTGGATATCTATTGATCGAAATCCCCCTGATCCAGAGCTTGGGATTGCCGCTTGATCAGCCCGCGCTCGCCCTAGCGACGGTTCTCTTCATTCTGCTGCTCGCCTCGGGTTTGGGCAGCCTGCTCTCCCCGCGATTATCGCTGCGCCCCGCACTGCTCGTTTTGATCCTGGTTATCGCTATAGTAACAATCGCTTTGCCCACCTTCGTTCAGCGGATCCTACCCCTGCCGCTCTATGGGAGAATTGCGCTCTCTATTGTGATTCTTCTTCCTTTGGGCTTACTCATGGGTGTCCCTTTTGTGTCGGGCCTGGCCCACCTTGAAAAACAATCTTCACGGCTAATTCCCTGGGCGTGGGCAATCAATGGTGCACTATCCGGAGTGAGTGGCGTGTTGGCGGCGATGATCGCCCTTTCGTTGGGATTTCAAGCCACTCTTTTTGCCGGCGGCTTGATCTACGTGGTCGCATGGTTCGCTGTGCCACATCTCACGCGCAATGAGACACGTGCCTGATGCTCGGGCATACTGATCACAACCTGCGCAAGACACCTGGCGCAGGTTTTCTTTCTTGCCATCACGCTGGCAGCGTAGTCGATTATTGAATAAAAAGCTTGGTGGGCTTGTGCAGTAATGGCGACCAGCGATGGATTGCCCCTCCACAAAGTTTGAGCTACATTGAAAGTCGGAATGCAGAAGGAGATTGATATGTCTGAAGAGAAAGAAGGGGCACAGCCCTTAGCGGATGAGGAACGCAGGAGTGGGAAAGATCGTCGTTCCGGTGAAGATCGGCGGCAGGATAACGATCCCAGTTATCGCAGTCCAGAACGCCGCGATGGCGAAGAGCGGCGCTCGGGGGACGATCGGCGAAAATCAAGCCGATAATATTAACCATGTGAGCTGCCGAACATGTGTCATGGATCATCGTGTCCCGCTCGAGTGAAGGGCACAAAGCGCACACCGCCAAGACTGGCAGATTGAAATTCATCCGCAGACAGGCGTGTAACCCGCCACAATTCCTGAATACCGCCAATAGGCCCTACCGGGATCACAAGAATACCACCGATCTTCAACTGTTGTAGCAACGGCTGGGGAATATGATCGGGGGCAGCCGTCACAATTATCGCATCGAAGGGCGCTTCCTCCGCCCAACCGAAATATCCGTCTGCATTGCGCACATAGATGCTCTCGTAGCCGAGTTCTTCCAGTCGCCCCTCGGCTTCGTTTGCCAGCGGCTCGATGATCTCTATCGTGAAAACTTCGAGGTCCAGCTCTCCCAGGACCGCCGCTTGATAGCCGGAACCGGTCCCGACCTCCAGGACTTTATCTCCTGCCTCGACATCCAACTCCTGCGTCATTAACGCCACGATGTAGGGCTGTGAAATCGTCTGTCCGTAGCCGATTGGGAGCGGGTTATTCTCGTACGCCAGATGGATATATTCCTCAGGGACAAATTGATGCCGGGGGACTCGTCGCATGACCGCGATCACCTCAGGAGAGACAATCCCATAAGCGATGACCCCGCGCTCGACCATCAGCTCGCGCGCCGCGGCATACAAGTCGGCCTCTACGGTAGCAGTAGCTTTCTGGAGTTCCTCGGTTTCTTGCGGGCCTTCATCGAATTCTTCGACAGCATGCTGTCGGCCGCGCAGAAAGATCACTCCACCGGCGAGGGCAAGGATCAAGGAAAGCACAACAAGGGCGGTAAACCGTTTAGACATCTCGGCCTCCGCCCTTGATTGTAGTATGAAATTATTTAATTTATCGCCAGTTCAACCGACTCTGTGTAAATATTAAAGCGCGGGGGATCATCAAAATGCTTCTTCACCGCGCATAGCTCCGCTGAGCGAATCAACGCATCTTTATACTTCTCTGGAAAACCATCCGGAACCTGAATCTCAAGATCCACCTGCGCAATCAAACCCGTTGCCGGATTAGAATGTGTCCGTTGGATGATGCGAACTCCATCTGTGGGCAACCCTCTCTGCTTCAAAAAACTCAGGACGTAGATCCCCGCACAGGTCCCAAGGGATGCCAGGAAAGTCGCAAAGGGTGTCGGCGCCGATGCTTCCCCGCCTCCCAGCGGGGATTGGTCCGTTTCTATCGTAAACGATCCGAAGTGGGCATCCACACGCGCACCTCCGGAAAAGGTGATTTCCATCTCCATAATTGTCTCCTTAAATTAAGTATCACTTCTTCTTTGGATGCAGGAGAGCTTCTGAGGTTACAAACTTCTACCGTCCCTTTATGATGAGCTTGATTATGTGAAAAATTAAAAACGGGGCGGAGTGATCCGCCCCGTCAGTTCTTGCAAGATTCCTGGGTACCTTAGAAACCTAACCAGATTAAAGGCGCATACAGGACCTGTGGATAAAAATAATCCATGAACCATACAAATCCGCCGCAAACGAGAATCAAGACAAAGCATCCCACACCCGCCAGAAGCCAGGGTTTCCCCCCTTTCTTCGCCGGCGGCGAGGCTTCTTCCGCCGAGATCGGCGGCGAGGCTGGTTGAGCTTGCGCGGCAGGTTGGGCAGCCGCCCGGGGAGCTTTCTTCGCGGGTTCTGCAGTTGCCGCTGGTTGAGCAACCGTCGCCGCGGCCTCCGGTGATGTTGCGTCGAAGGTTAAGGATACAGTTTCTCCTAGAGCAACCAAATCTCCCGGGTTCATCACCCGCGGCGCCACCAGGCGTTCGCCGTTGACAAAGGTGCCGTTGGTTGAACCGAGGTCCTCTAGGACATACCCTCCGGGGGTGCGTGTGAGGCGGGAATGCTGTCGCGAGACTTCCGCGTCCCCGACAACGACATCATTTGTCACATCACGCCCAATGAGCGAGACCTCCTTGGTCAACTCAAAAACTGTTCCGGGGTTCGGTCCAGTGCGAACGATCATGCGAAATTCTGATGATGACATCGCGCCTCCTCGTTACGTACGCGATAGTGTACAAGCTGGTTAATGTCGAGTCAACTACCTTTCTTATTCAAAGGGCGCACGCACAACCGGATTCCATCCACACCGACGATATCAACCATCTCCCCGCAGACAATTTCATCCTCATCGTTCTCAAGGATTGCGCTCCAGAGTTCTCCACCAACCTGAACCGTTCCCCCAGGCGAGAGATCCGAACGAACTTCGGCAGTACGCCCTACCAATGACATGGCGCCAACTTCAACCGGTTTAATTTGAGCGCGAATCACAAAGGTCAGGAGTGTCAAAAAGCCAATTGCGATCGCAATTCCAGTGCCAACCACGAGGGGGACAGAAACACGCCAAAAGGAGGGCGTTGTAGGTGAATTAAACAGGACCAGAAAGCCGATGACAAACGATGCCAAACCCGCCGCCGTTAACGCTCCATGTGTGGGGGCTTTAATCTCTAATATAAAGAGCACAAAGGAGGTGAGAACGAAAATCAATCCAAACCAGTTCACAGGCAATACCCCGAGACCGTAGGTTCCCAGAGCCAGGCACACGACCCCGATAAAGCCGGCGATCCAACCGCCTGGCGAAGAGATCTCGATCAAGATAGCCTGAACCCCGACCGAAAGCAGCAAGAAGACGATGTTTGGATTGGTCAGGACTTGTAGAAATTGCTCAATGTAATTCTGGCGGATCTCCGTGACGGTCGCATCTGCCGTATGCAGTACGCGCTCCCCGTGCGCATCAACTTTCCGGCCGTCAATTTGATCAAGGAGCATCTCGATATCGTCGGCGATGAAATCGATCAAACCAGCGTCAAGCGCCTCTTGAGCGGATACCGCCTTCGCAGAGTCAATCATCGCTTCAGCCAAGATCATGGCTTCTTCCCCCCGAGGTGCGACCAAGCCCCTTATCGTAGCTTTGAGAATCTCCTTCTCCTTGGCCTCAATCGTATCGCCGAGGTCCTCACCCTGCATCCCAACCGGGCTCGCGGCCCCGATTGCGGTCTCAGGCGCCATTGCGGCGAGATGCCCGGCGAATGTGATAATCGCGCCCGCACTCCCGGCAATCGCTCCTTGCGGGGCAACGTAAACCACTACCGGGATATAGCTTCCGCGGATCGCTTGCACCATGCGGTTCATGAGATCAATGGACCCACCAGGCGTGTCGATCTGGAAGATGAGTGCCTCGCCGCCTTCCTGCTCCGCCTGCTCAATCCCCCGTTCAAGGTACTCTACCATCGCGGGTGTTAAGGGTCCCGTTGCCTCCAATAAAAATACACGACCACCACCCTGCGCATTTACGCCTATAGGCATGATAAGCGCTATAAAAAGCAGGGAGATAATCGTGATGACTATCCTTCGAGACACAGTGCACCTCGTAATTTCGATTATATCCTCAAAATAGCTCGATTTTCACAGCTTGTCATGGTTTATGTCTGCTTTATAATCTCTTTAGACATAAGAACGCGTTGAAAAAACTAAACGCTCGGACTAAGGACTAATCATGAAACGCATAGAGTGTTCTGAATTCCGCGATGAGGAAGGCGTCATCAGCCTGGAAAGCCGTATTAGGGGAACTTTGAAGCACGGTACCAAGTGGTATGCCGAACTGGAAGCCCAGAATGAAGCCTATGAAAAGTTAAGCAAGACACTTGGTCGCGAGCATTTGGCTATCTTTAATTTACCCCTCCCCGGCTCAGCGACCACAATACCGATGCTGCTCCTCAGCCCGCAAGGCGTGCGTGTGATTTTACCGAGCCCACTCGTCGGCGTTTATCGAGCGAAGGGAGAGGCCTGGATGAAGTACGGCAGTGGACGATCACGCCGCTTCTCACCTGTCCGCCCTAATCTGCAATCTAGCGTTTTGGTAATGGCGCAGGAAGTTCACGACTACCTACGGGAAAAGGGTTACGCTCTCCCAGAAGTCGAGGCGATCCTGCTTTTCACTAATCCCAAGACTCATATCGACACCGCCGACCCGAAGGCGCGTATTGTCCAGGCTGACGCCATTGACCATTTCGCTGCAAATGTGAAAAAATTTCAAGCCATTATGAACCAGGATGACATCCTTGAGTTAGCCGAAGTTCTGACCAAGCCAACCAGACCTAAGCCAGAGCCCATTCCTGAGCCTGTTCCAGAGCCCGAACCTGAACCTAGACCCGTCGACCCCATCCAACTGCCTGAGGATTCCCACGTTGAATTGGATGCGGCTTTCGATATGGATGGTTCTGCACTCACCCCGCGGAATGAGCGCTCCTTGAAGCGCAGCCGCTTCCCCTTCTCGCGGCGCCAGCGAATCCTCCTTGGCATTTTGGTGTTCTTCGAAATCATGATCTTGAGCATCCTCACCATTTTGGTGATTTCCTACAGCTTCTACAGTTAGGTCCACCCACAAAACAGGAGCCTTATTTGCCGCCTCTCCTCTCGATCATCGTGCCCGCCCACAATGAGGAAAATCGACTGCCGCAGAGCGTAGAGGCGATCCTCGAATTCATCCATTCTCAGACCTACGAGTCCGAAATCATCATCGTTGAAAACGGAAGCTCGGACAACACAGCGCAGATCAGCCACGATTTTGCAGCCCGCCATCCAGAGATTCAAGCGCTTCAAGAACCTGTTGCCGGGAAAGGATTGGCTGTCCGCAGAGGTATGCTTGCAGCAAAAGGCGATTTCCGTTTTATCTGCGATGCCGATCTATCAATGCCAATCGATGAGGTGAACCACTTTCTCCCTCCCAAAGCCCCTCCCTTTGATGTCGCCATTGCCTCGCGCGAAGTTCCCGGTGCAGTTCGTTATGGCGAGCCCTATTACCGTCACCTGATCGGGCGGGCTTTTAATCTACTCGTCCGGATTGTCACACTTCCCGGTCTGCAGGATACCCAGTGCGGCTTCAAATGTTTTCGGGCGGAGGCAGCCGAGGAGCTTTTTCCGCTGCAGACGATCGCCGGCTGGACATTCGATGTCGAGATCCTTTTCATCGCCAGGGAGCGTGGTATGCAAGTCATCGAGATCCCGATTAACTGGTATTTCAACTCGGGGAGCAGGGTGCGCATCCTGCGCGACTCGGCCACGATGTTCGCAGATCTCTTTCGTATTCGCCTTAACAATCTGAAAGGGGTTTATGCCAAGGAATGACCGCGGGCGCGCCCCCGATCTCGTTCTCGAGCTCGCGCTTCATAAGGACGGAATAGCAATAGTCGCCGGTGTTGATGAAGCTGGGCGAGGCGCCTGGGCAGGTCCCGTGGTTGCAGCGGCTGTCGTACTCCCGCTTGAGAGATCCGACCTGAAATGCGAATTAGACGGCGTTCGTGACTCAAAACTTTTAAGCGCGCATCAACGTAGCCATTTGGCTGGAAAAATACGGGAAATCGCATCCACGATCGGCGTCGGCCAGGCGACAGCTGAAGAGGTTGACACGCTTGGTTTGATCTCGGCCACGAGGGCTGCGATGACCCGGGCCATTCATGAACTCGATCCCTCACCAGATCATCTCTTGATCGACCACATCCTGCTGCCCGAGTCTGAACTCCCTCAGACAGCGCTGCCCAGAGGCGACGCGATTGTGCTCTCGATTGCGGCCGCATCAATCATCGCAAAAGTGACCCGCGACACGATAATGATTGAGCTTGATGAGCGCTATCCGGGCTATGGCTTCCCCCAACACAAGGGGTATGGCACGAGCGTTCATCGGCAGGCACTGGCAGCACTTGGACCAGCGCCCGTCCACCGACGTTCCTTCACACCGATCGCAGCACTCCTCTCCAAGACTGTGGTGCCAACATAGAGGATCGCTCGTCTCAATCGTCTCCAGTCCGGCGTGACTGATTAAACACAACTCACGACATTCGGCATTCTTGATGGTTACCCTTCTCATTGATTCAAGAAACCAGAAGGATTACACTACACATAAATACGCTCGGAGTTTACATCTTGTCCCTTGATGCTTTTTTCTCTCCCCAATCTATAGCCGTCATTGGCGCGTCGACCAACACATCAAAACTGGGATATGCCGTTCTCGATAATTTAGTAAACGGCGACTTCATCAGAGATGGCCGCAAAGTCTACCCGATTAACCCCAAGGCCGACGAAATCTTGGGGCTTCCCGCATTTCCCTTTGTTTCAGATATCCCAGACCCAATCGATCTGGCCGTCATCGTGATCCCCTACCCTCTGGTGCCCGAGGCGATGCGTACGTGCGGCGAGAAAGGAATACCGGCGGTAATCGTGATCAGCGCTGGTTTCCGTGAGGCGGGCATGGATGGACTCGAGCGGGAGCAAGAGCTTATTGAGATCACCAACGAATACAACATCCGCCTGATCGGTCCGAACTGCCTGGGTGTGATCAATACTGTAATTCCGATGAACGCCTCATTCTCCGCCGGCCTGCCACCGAAGGGTCCAATGGACTTCATGTCCCAGTCCGGAGCGCTAGGAACTGCAATCCTCGATTGGGCGCAAGCCGGCAGGTTGGGCTTGAGTAAATTCGTATCGTTGGGAAATAAAGCCGATGTTAGCGAGATTGATCTGCTACGCGCTTGGGCGAAAGATCCAACATCGAACGTCATCCTTTCCTACATGGAGGGGCTGCCCGATGGGCAGGAATTCATCAGCGTGGCGCGCGAGGTTTCGAAGATCAAACCGATCGTGGCGCTGAAATCCGGCGTTACCCAAGCCGGCTCCCGCGCCGTGAGTTCTCACACGGGCTCGCTGGCAGGGTCTGAACAAGCATACGAAGCCGCATTCCGACAGTCGGGCGTCCTTCGGGCTCATTCCCTGCAGGACTTATTCGACATGGCCCGGGCATTTGGTTATCTTAGTCCCCTTCAAGGCGATCGCATTGCGATCGTGACTAACGCGGGCGGTCCTGGCATCCTGGCAACGGACGCACTGGAACGAGCCGGATTAAAACTCGCTCGGTTTAAACCAGAACGCATAAGGGCGCTCGAACAGTTTTTACCCGACGCGGCCAGTGCGGCCAACCCCATTGACGTTTTGGGCGATGCGCGCGCCGACCGCTACCGCTTTGCCCTTGAGCAGGTCATTGAGAGCCCATCGGTCGACGGAATACTCGTCATCCTCACACCGCAAGCCATGACCGAGATCGTAGAAACCGCCGAGGTAATCGCCGAAATCAGCGAGAAAGTCGACATCCCCATTTTGGCTTCCTTCATGGGCGAAGCTCGGGTCGAGGCCGGTATTAAATACATGGCAAAACACAACGTTCCCAACTTCGCTTTCCCGGAGCGCGCGGCGATGGTGCTCCAGGCGATGAGTCATTATCGTGAATACCGCGCAAAACCTTTGCCCAGTTTCGAGAGTTTCGATGTCGATCAGAAGGCTGTGCGCGAGACGATAGATCGTGTCCTCGATGAGGGTAGGCTTTCAATCGGGGATGCGGAAGCGAAGTCGATCCTCACTGCCTATGGGCTTCAAGCGCCCCCTTCTGAGATTGCAGAAACAGCCGAAAGGGCGGTCGAGATCGCGGCGGATATGGGCTATCCCGTCGTTTTGAAAATCGCTTCGCCTGATATTCTGCATAAAACTGACGTAGGCGGCGTAAAAGTCGGCCTACAGAATCCAACGGATGTGCGCGACGCCTTCGACTTGATCACATATCGGTCGCAGCGCTACCTCCCGGAAGCACGTCTATGGGGGTGTCAGGTTCAAAAGATGGTGCCCTCCGGGTTAGAAATCCTCATCGGCATGAATCGCGATCCCCAATTCGGCCCTCTGGTTACATTCGGTCTTGGTGGTATCTATGTAGAGGCGCTTAAGGACGCTTCGTTCCGAATCGCACCCTTCTCGCGCGATGAAGCGGCGCATATGCTCACCGAGATCCGTGCTAAAGCCCTGCTCGACGGCGTTCGCGGCGAGCCGCCTGTTGATAAGGAGACATTGATCGACGCGCTGCTCCGAATCGGCCAACTCGTCCTGGACTTCCCCGAGATCGCCGAACTCGATATTAACCCCTTAATTGTGTATGAAGAAGGCCGCGGAGGGGTTGCGCTCGATATGCGCCTGATCCTGCTTAAGGCTGAAAGTAAATCTTCCCCCGAGCACGTGGACACCCCAGGGAGTTTCAAATGAAATGTTTGTATATCACTTCCGTCGAACCACACTCTGGCAAAACTGCCGTCTGTCTCGCTCTTGGACAAATGATGCAAGCCGATGGTTACAAGGTGGGGTACATGAAACCCGTGAGCACTCAGCCTTGGCGCACCCCCGACGGCAAGTTGGCAGACGAAGATGCCGTCTTCGTGCACAGCTCATTGGGATTAGATGGCGATCCCTTAAAGGCTTCAACCGTTATCATCACTGCATCGACGCTGCGAGAGCGCCTCAAGGATCTCAGCGAGCATGATCTCGTGGGCGATATCCACGAAGCTGTAAAAACTGCGGGGGAAGGGAAAGATGTCTTGCTTCTTGAGGGCGGCGCCAGTCTACGCGAGGGTTATGGCATGGGACTTTCAAACTTATGCGTCGCGGAAGAGCTCGGCGCTCCGGCATTGGTGATCGTTCCCTTTAGGGGTGATATGCACCTCATAGACGATGTCCTCGCCGCACGTTTTCGCCTGGGCGAGCAGCTTCTGGGTGTGCTGATAAACCAGGTCCCTGAGAGTAACCGCTCTTTCGTCGATGAATATGCTCTCCCCTATTTCAAGGCGAAGGGCATCTTCGTTGTTGGAGTCCTGCCAATTGTCCCCCGGCTCTCGGCACTCAGTGTTGGAGAATTCGTAGAATTGCTCTCCGCTGAAGTGCTTACAGAAGGGCTGGATCCGGATGCACTAGCGGAGACAATCACTGTTGGCGCGATGACGGCCGAGGCTGCGCTCTCCCGCTTCCGCCGCTACAAGAACAAAGCCGTCATCACCGGCGGAGACCGCACGGATATTCAACTCGCTGCTCTTGAAACATCAACCGTCGTCCTCATTCTGACCGGCAATCTACGGCCCAGCCCGCTGATCATCCAACAGGCAGAGAGTCTCGGTGTTCCCATCCTATTGGTGAATGAAAACACCATGGAGACGATCGAGATCATTGAGAGGTCCATAGGGAAGACTCGCCTGGGACAGCCGGAGAAGATGGAGACCTTCTTAAACCTGATAGTTGAAAATGCCGATGTCGCCAGCATCTATAAAGAACTTGGGCTTAAATGAATCTCAAATAATGAGATCCACAACGACCTGAGCCGGTTGCCGCGTGACGCAAAACTGAAGATTGGTGGACACGACAAGGGGCTGCCCAGATGTCGCTTTTGGGGCAGCCCTCTTCTATTTTAACCAACCGATTTGCTTTTTCGATGGTTTGCTTTCAATTTCTACACGAGCGACGCAAGCTCAACCTCAAGCCTTGCGATATCTGCCTGTATGTCTGCTGCCATTTCAGCTAACAGATTTCTCCCGTTCCTCTCGGCGATGCTAACCTCGAGCATCAACCGAACGGTATGAGAGTTGATTAAATCCTGCAGTTGTCTATCTAAAGCCAGGATGACGCGATCGAGACGTACGATCTCGGCCTTTAGATCCACCATTATTTGCTCGCGCGTCTTGTCCGCAGGTACCTCAGGGCGATCTGGTTTCTGTGCCAGCTTTTTCATTGCCGATAGGTTTTGGGCAGCGTATGCATCATTGACCTGTGCCATCATCTTCTCCCGCCGGCGTTTTTCTTCGGGGTCGGTGACCAAATCCGGATGAAAGCGTTTGGCAAGGGTGCGGAAAAGTTGCTTGAGTTCCGCCTTCGTTTCCTCAGACACTGGCGCTGGCGGTTGGGGTTCGGACCGCTTCTCGCGCGGCGCCCAGGTCCGGCGAAATTGCTCGACGACATCGACGTTAAAATCGGGGGAGTCTTCACGATCTCCCCACTGCGCCCGATGTGCGGCGCGCAGGCGAGCTTGATCTACTTCCGCTTCTAACGAAATCAAACGCAGTTGGAATGATCCAACCTGGGCCTCATACGCACGTTCGAAACGCTCTAAATCCGCTTGCATGTCGGAGAGTTCGAACTGAAGTTGAGCAACCCTCTCGTGTCTCTCGGCTACATCTGCTTCAAGGCCGCGTAGATCCGAGTCGCCCGCTCGATCAAGGGCTTGTTTGAGTGATCGCCTATTTCGCTTCTGGAACATCCATTGCCTCGCCGGCTTTGCTCACCGCTGCCTTGCCATTCCTAAAAAGCTGTTCGCGCGTCAGACAGTCATTCCAAGGATAATTATGCCCTATTTAATCACCATTTACCGAGTTGCGAAAATCAGATTAGACCTAGACACATTCTAAAATAAGGAAGGGCGTCAGGACATTCGTGTTTACTTATGGCTTTGGATTTTATTTCAAGGTTCTTTATCGCAAGGACCGCGGCGTTCGGCGGGACATGCGTGAGGCATAATATCCCAACGCTCCTGCGGAGAGGAGCAAAACCACACCAAGAATACCCAAAACTGTCGATCGACCCCCGTCATCTGTATTGAGCGAGCCGCCAATTGAGGAGCTCGGTTGCGCACCAAATTGGAGATACTTGATATCTCCTGGTTTTAGAGTTACAGGCACGTTCAAGCCCGTCGTTGGGTTGTACTCTGGAGGTACCGCTGCGCTGACGTTGTAATCACCGTTAGTTAATTCTGGGAAACAATGGCCGACTGGATCTTCTTCGTTTAAATCCTCCGTTGTGACCTCGCCGGCTACGATACCATTGACATCAACAATGCTTATCTGTCCACCCGCGAGAGGCAATTCCCCCTCTTCGAGCCGCCCATTGCCATTCTCATCCATGAAGAGCAGTATGCAAATTTCGGCGGTTCCAACGACCGGCGTCGGCGTCAAGAGTTCCTGCGTTGGCGTCGCTTGGGCGTCGCCGGGCGCAGCAGTCGCAAGTGCCGGTCCTCCTACACCCAATTCGAGTTCCATCCCTTCAGTTATGTAATCCCCCGGTTGAATTCCATTCATCGCCATGAGTTCTTCAAGTGTGATACTGGCAATAGCGGCAATGCGCCAGAGCGAGTCTCCCACCTTGACAATATAAATGATCTTGCCATCCTGGCGCGGAGTGGGGGTGAGAAAAGGTGTGGGTTGGAGAGCAGGTTTGGGACTGACCTCGGCGCGAACCGCTGCCAATGGATAAGCTATCCAAAGGAAGCCCACTAAGATACTTGCAAAGAGAAGGATGTGTTTTAACCGTCGTGTTATCACGTTATAGACCCTGTGCGTCGATTATAGCCCCTTCGGGGTTCAACGAACAATAGCGATCGAGATTTGCATTCCCGTCTTAAGAAGGTACCGCCTGCGAGCCCTGCATCGCTATCGACGCCATGCTATACTGCCTCCGAGGTGGGGAATGCCGCTAGATATCGTTATTGGATCGCAATGGGGGGATGAGGGCAAGGGTCGGATTATCGACTTACTCGCCGGGGATGCGGATATCGTCGCCCGCTTTAATGGCGGGGACAACGCCGGACATTCCGTTACGGTTGCCGATCAACTCTTTAAACTCCACCTGATCCCCTCGGGAATCATCCAACCCCATACGGTTTGTGTAATGGGAGCGGGTATGGTTGTGAACCCTCAGATTCTTCTCAAAGAGGTTGACCATCTCACACAACTCGGCATCGATGCCTCTCCCAAGCGTTTAAAACTCTCGTATGCAGCCCACTTGATCACACCTGCACATATAGCTCTCGACGGCGCCGAGGAAAGCGAGAAGGGGCAGGGACAGCTGGGCACAACCCGCCGCGGCATCGGGCCGACTTATTCAGACAAAGCTGCGCGAATCGGTTTACGTGCCGAAGATCTACTCAACGAAGATTTGTTGCATCAGAAACTCGATAGGATTCTGGACCATGCCAATAGATTGCTAGAGCATGTTTATAACAAGGAGCCTCTCAACAAGGAGCCGATTCAGAATGGATTCCTTGCCTATGCTGATCGACTCCGGCCCTACATTACCGATGTGGGTGCGCTTGTGCATGACAAACTTAATCTCCATGTAACCGTTCTCGCGGAGGGGGCCCAGGGCACCCTGCTCGACCTGGATCACGGGACGTATCCTTTCGTGACCAGTTCTCACCCTACCGCCCCTGGGGCGCTGCTCGGCCTCGGAATCGGCCCGCAACATATCCGTCGGATCATCGGCATCACGAAATCATTTCAGACCCGCGTTGGCGAAGGGCCATTTCCAACAGAGGCATCAGATGATACGTCTGCACGATTGCGGGGCTCCGGTGAACATCCGTGGGATGAATTTGGAACGACGACGGGGCGCCCCCGGCGCTGCGGGTGGCTGGACGCTGTGCTGCTCCGCTATACCGCTCGTATCAACGGTTTCACGGAAATCGCGCTCACCAAACTCGACATACTCTCCAACATTGACCCGTTAAATATCTGTGTGTCCTACCAAAGAGGGGATCAAAAATTCAAGGACCTCCATCAGGGACCAGCAGATCTCTCCCTATTCAAACCAGTCTTGGACCCCCTCCCCGGTTGGGAGACGGATCTCACCCAGATCAGATCATGGAATGATCTTCCCTCTCCAGCGCGGTCCTACATCGAACGAGTTGAAACCCTCACCGGGTTAAGTGTTCGCCTCATCTCGGTGGGTCCCGAGCGCGACCAGATCATCGACAGATCGCTGTCGGAGTAGAAACATATAAAGGCTCTCCTCCAAATTGTGTGGGTAATCAAGCGGATTGATGCTGCCTATCCCCAAACCAATATTAAATCGTAGGTGCAGATCCGTGTGTCGATCTGTCTCCTTCAAGCAATCGACTCCTACAACCTCCCGCAGGATAGAACAACCTGCGAGAGGTTTAAGATCTGCGACCGGAAGCAGAGCTTCCGCACTCCACATACAACCAACAACTCCTCACCAGCGTGGGAAGGACCACGATGTACATCCCATGAGCGCTGCTTTGTGTTCCTTAGAGACGTCCCGTTGAAACGCAAAGCCGGATCGATCGTTGTCAGGGGGTGTGGCTCCACGCTGCGCTTCGCGTAGCACTCCGTAGGAGCCATGAGTGCTTTGCGAGGGCAGACTATGTAGTGCACCCACGTCCCCCTTGGGGGATATAGGGGGGAAGAAAAAAGGCGATTCATCACATCTGCGGGTTCCAGCATATGAAAGGTCCATCTTCGATGGTCCGCGTTCGAGCATACCCTCTACAAATTCTACCTTCGGTTATAATCCTCGCCATGCGTAGAAACCGGCTCAAACTCTTCATGTGGGCGCTTTTACCCTTGGTTTCCATCATCACCCTGGGCGTAATCGCTTACCAGCTGCCAGTCGTCCAGGAGAAAGTCGCCTGGCGTATCTCGGCGCTCCAGGCTCGCATTAAATATGCCATCTCGCCGCCAGAGGAAGCGGTCTTCACCCCAAACCCCACCGTAGTCGCCATGGTTCAGAGCACACTCGAGTCCTTCACGCCGACGGTGACGGTCACGCCAAACGCTGCCGCGACAGCGACACTCACTCCAACGCCGA
>SOJU01000216.1 GCA_004376465.1 Anaerolineales bacterium
CTGGGTTTTGGAATTGCAGATCGTGTGCTGCAAGGTCTCGGGTGTTGATCCACTTTCGAGCAGTGGAGCTTGATGGGAAACAACTGTGACTGGCGGATGGCGGGACCGGCTCTAGGTCTTTGCTGTTTCCTCTGAAATCAATCGCTTGCAGAGCTCCACACCAGTCACGGCATCATTGCACCAATAGTCTGCTCCCACGTACTGACATACTTCATCGGTGAGCTGACCACCCCCGACGATGATTGGTCCTTGATACACACTGGCGCGTAAATGGTCAATGGTCTCGAGCATTGAATCGTATGAACTTGTCAGCAGCCCGGACAATCCGATGATGTGCGGTTTCACGATAACAACTTGCTCGGCAAATACTTCAGGCGTCACATCGACACCCAGGTCATGAACTGCAAAGCTGTGGCAACCAAGAAGCATGTTGACGATGTTTTTCCCTAAATCGTGGATATCCCCCTTAACCGTGCCCAGCAGGATTCTCCCCGTGGCTTGTTTCGAAATTTGATGCTTGATAACCGGCTGAAGTAATTCCATGGTCTGGCGGAAGATCTCACCTGCCATGATCAATCCAGCCAGGAAATACTCACCCGCCTCATAGCGCATACCTACCTGACGCATCCCCTCCCTACAATCTTCGATAATTTTGATTGGATCATCGCCACGGCTTATCCGCTCTCGGACCATGGTCAGAGCGAGTTTCTCTTGGAGATTTGAGATGGCAGTGATCAATGTCGCTCGCAGGTCGGTATTGTCCATGATGACCCTCCCTTCTATTCGTAAACGCCAATAGAGGCGGTGAATCGAAGGTGTTCGCCTGCACAAATGAACCACCCCCAACTGACAGGCCTATCGTCATAATCACAAAAAATGTGCTCTAAACGAAATGCGGGTGCTCCGACCGACGTCTGGAGCAGGATAGCTTCCTCCGCGGTAAGCACTGTTACATCGATGGCAAGTTCCCCTCGTTTCAGACCCGATTTAGAGCCTCCACTGAAGAGACCACGAAGAGCGGTGACCTCCATCTCGGCTTCGATAATGGGCCGGGAGGGATCGTAAATCACGTGTTCACGGTGTAATAACACAGGTTGCTCATTATGGTAAATCAAACGCCGAATAAAAACGGTTCGATCTCCGGATGTGATAGCCAGTTTACCGGCTGTCCGTTTTGTAGCTGGAGTGATGCGAGCTTCCAGAAACTTAACCTTGGAGTTGCTCTCTTCCTTTAAGAGTTGGAGCAGCGTACCCAGGTCAAAAGTAGCCGTTCCCAACTCCAGAGGCTTGACGAATGTGCCGCGCCCCTGCTTTGCGATGACTACACCCTGATCGGCGAGGATGTTGATCACACGTCGCACTGTCATTGGGCTCACGCCGTAACGGTCGCAGAGTTGGGCCTCGGAAGGGAGCAGGTCGCCCGGGCGGAACAGTCCGGCTGCGATCTGTCTTGTCAGAATTCGCACCAGCTGAGCGTAAGCGGGTTCATAGGAATCACGATCAATCGCAGAAAGCAAATCATCCGTCATAGCGTTAGCTCAGTCTACCGGACCCTGGAGAGGTAATAAGTAATTCAGAATCCCTTCGAAGATGCCAAAATGACATCAGTGTGAATGAATTGACGACTTCCCTATATAATTGTACAATACATTTGGTGTGATTCGCAAAGGAACGGCACAACCAACAGTACCAATGAGTGCAGAACGCACAAAAATCATCGCCTGTTCGTTGGTGATCGAGGAGATAGTACCGTACCTGCCATCTGGCATGGATTGTCAGACGCTGGATTCCGAGCTGCACGTCAATACGGATGTATTGCGACGATCCCTCCAAGAGGCCATTGATGCATCCACGAGTTCGGCCGAGATAATCCTGCTGGGATATGGACTTTGTTCTCAAGCCGTGGTCGGGTTACAAGCGAATGGTTGCACATTGGTCATTCCTAAAGTCGACGATTGCATTGCGCTCTTCTTGGGATCGGAGGAAGCCTATAAAGCACAATTCAAAGTAGCACCAGGAACCTATTACCTCACCAAGTCTTGGATCGAGAGCGGCAGAAGCATCTTCGATGAATATAACATTCTCGTGGATCGTTATGGCGAATCAAGGGCATTATCTCTTATGCGCAACTTCCTCAAACACTATACCCGTTTAGCACTCATCAACACAGGGCGGCATGAACTCGAGTTCTGTCGGGACTATTGCCTCCGTACCGCGGATCGTTTTGGTTTAAGGTACGAAGAGATCCCTGGATCATCTTCTCTCTTCGAGAGAATTGTGCAGGGTCCTCACGACAATGATTTCGTCATCGTTCAACCCAACGAAATCGTCACCTTTCGAGATTTTAAATGACCGAGAATCGTAGTCTAAAAATCATCGGCGAAAAAATCAATGGCGCACGTAAACGTGTCATCCAGGCAATTGAAAAGCGGGACACGGTATTCATCCAAGAGCTAGCCGTGAAACAAGTAGAGGCTGGTGCAGCCTGGCTGGATATAAATGCTGGCACACGCCAGAGCGTCGAGCCGGACGACCTGGTCTGGCTGGTCGAAACCATCCAGCCTGTTGTGGAGATTCCCCTCTGTCTGGATA
This sequence comes from Anaerolineales bacterium, assembly GCA_004376465.1. Classification (GTDB taxonomy): domain Bacteria; phylum Chloroflexota; class Anaerolineae; order Anaerolineales; family E44-bin32; genus E44-bin32. Next base: position 2,593 of record SOJU01000216.1, read on the forward strand.
GCGCCAATCCGCAGGCTTTAGCGGCAGCTATTCAGGTCGTCGAGCGGGCACCGATGATCAACTCGATAAGCGGTGATCCCCACCGTCTACAGAGTATCTTACCGCTCGTGGCCGAGCACAATTGCCAGGTCATCGCCTTAGCGATGAATGGAAAGAGCATTCCCGAGCTAAGCGAGCAGCGCTTAGAGATCGTACATACGGTTATGCAGGCCGTGCGAGCTTCTGGAGTACCAGACGAGGATGTGTACATCGATCCCCTAGCAATGACCCTAGCCACGAACGCAAAAAGTGCCTTGATCACACTGGAGACTATGCGTGCAATCCGACAAGAATTTCCCGATGTACACCTGACTCTTGGATTGAGCAACTTATCTTTCGGCCTGCCTGCTCGGTCTTATATCAACAGGGTGTTTTTAGTTTTAGCATTTGCCGCCGGGTTAGACAGCGTCATTCTCGATCCTCTCGATCGCGAAGTGAGGGCTACGCTGGTCGCCGCAAACCTTATCCTGGGGCAAGACAGACATTGCTTGGAATACACGCGTGCATTTCGCGCTGGACTATTCAACACATCAGGGGCAACCACCGGGGTGTCATAGGTGTGAATAAATAAATCGAATCTGCCCTAGATGTTGGGAATAAAAACTGATACAGCATCTTGAACCGGAGGTCATTATGTCAAAGAAATTGGTTAAAGCCATCGCTGACATGCAGGAGGAAAGTGCGCTCAAGCAGGTCAATCAGATGATGGCAGATAAGGTAGAGCCTGCAGTGATCATGGATGATGCCATGGAAGCCATGGAAATCGTTGGTCAGCGCTTCGAAGATGGAACCTATTTCCTGCCTGAGCTAATGCTGGCCGGGGAAATGATGAATCAAATAACGGAACAGGTCAAACCGGAGATGGCGAAAACACCCGTAACCGAACCAAAAGGCAAGATCCTTATCGGGACCGTTGCCGGGGATATTCACGACATTGGCAAGAATATCGTCAGCTTCATGCTTGAGGTGAACAGATTCGAAGTGCTTGACCTTGGTGTGGACGTTCCACCCGACAAGTTCCTGGAAGCCATCCGAGAGTTCAAGCCACAAGTCGTCGCCCTGAGCGGATTTCTGACACTGGCTTTCGATGCCATGAAAGAGACGATCGAAGCTATCCAGGGTGCAGGCTTGCGAGATGAAGTCAAGATCATGATTGGTGGCGGTCAGGTCAACGAGGAGATAAACAAGTATGCTGGCGCGGATGCCTATGGGAAAGACGCCATGGCCGGAGTAACCCTGGCCAAGAAATGGATTGTCGCCAAATAAGGTGCCTCAGCAAAGAGGATGGAGGTCGTGAAAATGGAAAAACAATTATCACCAGAAGAACAGCTGGAAGCCCTGTGGCAGGGGGTGCTCTCACCAAAAGATCCTGAGGGGAATGATCTTCAATTCCAGAGCCCGGAAACCGAGAAGACATACAAGGAGAGAGTGATCAGATTTAAAAATGCCATTGAGATGAAGGAGATGCCGGATCGAGTGCCGGTCACAATATTCCCCAGTATGTTCCCATGGACCAACGCAGGGATGACCGTTCAAGACGCCATGTATGACTACGGCAAATGTGCCGAAGCCTTTCAGAATTTCGTACTCGAGTTTGAGCCGGATGTGCATTGGGGTGCATACGCACCCGGTCCGGGGAAGTTGTATGAAATCCTGGACTACAAGCTTTACTCCTGGCCAGGTCATGGGGTTTTGCCTGAACACAGCTACCAGTGCAACGAAGGCGAATACATGATGGCGGATGAATATGATGCTTTGATTCAGGACCCATCGGGCTATTTCAGCCACGTCTATCTACCTCGTGTATTTGGGTCCCTGGGAGGCTTCCAGATGCTCCCGTTCTTGCCAGGGATCCTCGAAATGTACGGCGTTGCTCTCAACTTCATCCCCTTTGGATTACCTCCCGTACAGGGAACCTATCAAGCCCTATTCGAGGCCGGTGCTGAGGCACTGCAATGGGTAGGGGCCATGGGTGGTGCCGATGGGATGTTAGCCACGAGTGGCTTCCCGAACATATTGGGTGGATTCACAAAGGCGCCGTTCGACGTCATCGGCGATACATTGCGTGGTACGAAGGGGATCATGCTGGACATCTACCGGCAGCCCGATAAACTCATCCAGGCCATGGAAGCTATGGTGCCACTCATGATCGGTTTGGGTGTAGCCAATGCGCAACAAACCGGCAATCCCTTGATCTTCATACCTCTCCACAAAGGAGCGGACGGCTTCATCTCCGATGAGCAATTCAAGGAATTCTACTGGCCCACTCTGAAGGAAGTCATTCTGGGATTGATTGAAGGAGGATGCGTCCCGTTTCCTGCGGCTGAGGGGGGCTACAGCTCACGTCTCAATGTCGTCAAAGACTTACCGAAGGGCAAAACCCTCTGGATGATTGACTTGACTGATATGGGAGAAGTTAAGAAGACCCTGGGCAAGAATGCCTGCATCCTCGGAAACGTGTCTTCCGCCATGTTGAATCTGGGCACTCCGGAGGAGGTAAAAGATTACGTCAAGAAACTCATCGATGAGGTCGGCAAAGGTGGCGGTCTCATCATAAGCAATGGGGCCTTCTTTGATCATGCAAAGCCAGAAAATGTCCAGGCGATGGTAGAGGCCACGAAAGAACTCGGTGTGTACGCGTAGATATTAATCAGGATCGGGGTGTATTTAACAGATCTGAAAAAGACATTGGTTCTTGAAGGAACTCAAAATTAGATAACCGGAGTGCGCTGGGAAAATTCTTGCTTCCGGGAAGAACATTGCATCAGTATCTAGTTGAGGGTAGTGGAACGCCTTCCCTTCCAATAAGGAGTAGATAAATCGACCACCCGAAGTATCTCCGGAATATCGAATTGATGAAGCCGTATATTCCAGATTCTGGACCAATTCCAAAATAAGGAGGTGGTGGCAAGCATAACCAATCAGGATGACCCCAAATGTAAAAAGCCTGATCCATTATCGACAATAAGGACCATGTT
>SOJU01000220.1 GCA_004376465.1 Anaerolineales bacterium
GCGCCCCAACTGGAGCCGTCCAGTTTCCAATCGCGGATCTCCTCCCAGGTAAGATCGGGGATCGTCAGGGTCAGTTGATAGGCATGCCACAAACGGCCGAAACCGGTATGGTTACCTGTCAATGCACCTTCGAAGATGTTGAAAATATCCTCGCAAGTGTAGGTCTGCTCGGCTCGAGCATCGAGGAAAATTATACTGACGGCCTCGGCGATCTTTTGCGCAGTAGGATGACATGCATCCTGGGGGTCGGACTCTGGATCTACCACAACGACGGTGAGGGTGTCCGTGTGAGAGAGACCGCAGGTGCCGCTGTCGGTGACGGATACAGCGGCTTCGTAATTACCTCCCGCTGTGAACGTGTAAGGGGCGCTCAACCCCGTATCCGGTAAATCGACCCCATCGAGGCTCCAGGAATAAAAATAGGGCTCTACCCCATCAACAACCACAGCTTTGAATTCGATCGACGCCTCTCCCCCGTCGATGGTCAAGAGCGGCGGGGAGGGGGTGCTTTCCAGAGTAACGGTGGGCCCATCTATCGTAACTGTGCCTTCCGCTTCTCCAAGGACGCTGTCGCTGCTGGCGACAATGAGCTGCCAATTGAAATCGCCTCCGTGGGGATAGGGGTGAGCCACTTCGAGCAACCCGGCGGGCTGTTCGATGGCCTCGAACTTCTCTGTGTCGCCGAATTCTAGATTGACCGTGTAGGGTCCAAAGCCGGCCGGGAGGTCGATTTTAAAGTCAACGTTGTCGCAATCCACGGTCGTCGTCACACCGATGGATATACCATTAGCGAAGGCGGCAACTGGTGCACCCAGCAAGAGCATAAGAACGATTACCGCTTGAAACATCTTTTTACCGGTCATATCTGCAATCTCCTTCGCGATCCAGAGCGGATCGCCGTTGATAAGAGCGTAAATGGCCGCTGGTGTGTCACCAGTGGCTGTCCCTACTATGGATAACGGATAATCTGGCTTGATGTTACAGGGGGGTGGTGGTACTCAGGTACACATGAAAACCCGTGTTGCCGGCAGTTTCGATATGTCCAGGGGGCTGCGTCGGCGTTAGCGTGGGCAGGTGCGATGAAACTGCGCCTCGTTTCTTTTACCCAAAATACAGACACTGGAGCCATCTCCAAACAAGATACTGTAAAGGAGCACAAGAAAACTAATTTATGATGGATCGGAGAATTTGAAAGCCTCACCCGGCAAGCAGTATCCCCACTAACCCCACCAGGATGGGGACGGGTAGGCCGAGGCTGAGCCGAATCACGGTGAAGCGCCAGCCCATAAAAGGGAGCTCGAAGGAGACGGTTAGCAAGGCGATGGCCGCCCAGGAGGTGATCATCGCCAGCGTCGGTCCCAGTCCGGCACCGGATTGGAAGAGGACGGCGATGAGAGGAAAAACCACGTAAGGCCCGCCGGGGAGGAACACGCCGGCGGCTGTCCCGATCAGAACGCCTTGCAGCCCTGTTCCGGGACCGATCCAGTTTTGGACTAGGGACTGAGTTTCGAGGGCGTTGACGTAGCCGACGATGATGAAGGCGACAATCAGCAGCGGCAACGTGCGCTTCAATGTTTCCCACCCGACCTGCGCTCCCTTTTTGTCGCTGCCGTCGTGGCGGCGCCAGGCGACAATTAGAAGGCCAAGCGCTATCAACATTAGGATGATGGTGGACTCGATCACTGGACAGCCTCACGGATGCGCTCGATGGTGTTCCCGAACAGGATTTCGGCGAGGTAGCCGAGCAATGGTGGGAAAATCAATGTCAGGGCATAGCGCACGAGCGTCAGGTGGGGACCAAGCAAAGCGAATTCGTAGGGAAGCCGCGTTATCGACCAAAGATTCTTGGCGGTGACGAAGGCCACCAGCACACCTAACCCTGCTCCGGATTGCAGTAGGCTTCCTGCTATCGGGTAATACACATAGGGTCCGCCGGGGATCAAGGCTCCGCCGATGCAGCCAATCAGGATGCCGCGCCAGCCTGCACCGGTCGCGAGCCAGCGCTCCACCAGCTCCTTTGAGATGAGGACGTTCGTTAAACCCGCTATCAAAAATGCAGCGAGCAGCATCGGCGTGACCGACACGAGGGTTTGAAAACCCTGGAGCAGCCCCTCCAGCGCGAGGTCCTGACCACCCTTCCACCAGGCGATGCCCGCTAAGGCAAAAGCCACACCAGTGAGGATAATCAAAGTCCAATCGAGCGTAAGTTTTTTCATCGGCAGAAGTAAACGGGATTGTCCACGGAGATGACAATAATGGCAAACAGGATGGATGCTGCCCCAAGGATAGTCATCCTAGAAAGGATTTCCTTGCACAAGGAGGATACTCAGGCATATAGAGTCTGAACCGCATCAATCAGCGAATCGCCATCAGCAGGGTCATTAAGCTGGGGGACCTTTACTACAATCATGCTGTTTTTGCCCTCCTGCATTTGAGAACATACGTGGAGATACCAGGTTATCCCAGAATGGAACAATGGATTCTCAGGGGTTCTCAGCTCTCTGATGGGTCTTTCAACCTTTTTCCCAAGTGGCGCATCTACCTATCAGGTGCTATCTTGTCACAATTATCTGTAGCCGACCGTTATAGAACTGAGACCCAATCCGGGATCCTGAGCGCGGGAAAGGTTGCGCTCGACAAATTATCAATGGGAGGAATTTCAGCGTGAACCATTCAAGTAGAACCCGTCTTATGACCATCGTGGCTTTAGGTTTGATCCTGGCTGTATTATCTGCCTGTTCCCCTCCTGTGTGTGTGCCGGCGTACACCGTCACCAAGACAATCGATACGAACGATGGTGTGTGCAGCGTTTCCGACTGTTCTTTACGAGAAGCCGTGGATAACGCGAACGCGTGCCCGGGACCCCAGACAATCCATCTCCCCGCCGGCGGTTACATCCTGACCATCGCTGGGGCAGAGGAGGACGCAAACGCCACAGGTGACCTGGATATCACCGATGACATCAGTATTCTGGGTGTGGGTGCCCCTTCTGTGGATGGAGGCGGCATAGACCGCGTCTTTGAGATTATCTCCCCGGCAGTGGTGGACATGGATCTGCTCATCATCGTCAACGGCGTCGCTCAACTGGGCGGGGGTATTCGCAATCATGGCAATCTCACTATCACGAACAGTTCGATCCACGACAACGTCGCCGAAGTTCCGCCCGGAGGGGTAGGAAGTGCGGGCGGTGGGGGCATCTTCAACGAGTCCGGTACGCTCACCCTGCTCGGCACACAGATCTTCGATAACGTAGCTGACCATGGCGGTGGTATTCACAACTTCGCAACGGCAACGCTTATCGCCGAAGATGTCCTGATCCAAGGGAACGTAGCCAACGACATGGCTGGCGGGATATGGAACAACTTCGCCTCCAATGCAACGCTGAACAACGTCGAATTGCGCGATAACGACGCTGTGGCCCATGGCGCGGGCATCTATAACGCTGGCCACCTAGAGGCGAACTGGATCACGCTGGTGGAAAACGTCGCCGGTCTGGACGGCGGCGGGCTGTGGGCTGGCCCGGACGGGGAAACCTACCTCTACGACGCCTGGTTTACGAACAACAATGCCGGGCGCGGCGGCGGGATTTTCAATCAGGGGTTGACTCATCTGTACCGCAGTAGCGTGAACAATAACAGTGCCCTGGCCGGGCAAGGCGGCGGTGCCTACAACGACTTCGGCGGTCTTTTGTTGCTTCAGAACGCCACGATCAGTGCCAACATGGTAGATCCACCCACGCTGCCAGGCGGATCCGGAATCTTCAACCTCAACGATATGCGGCTCGAGTTCGTAACCATGGCCTACAACAACACAGACGGCATCCGCAACGACGCCGGAGGCCACTTCACTATTCGCAGCAGCGTCCTCGCTTACCACGCCCTGGGGAACTGCACCGGCACGTCAGGCATGCCGTCCAGCGGACACAATATCGAGGATGATGATACCTGCGGACTTGTTGAGTCCAGCGATTTGATCAACACCGACCCCCAACTGGCGTTCCTCGCCTCCAACGGCGGTAACGGCTTGAGTCAGATGCCCAATCCGGGAAGCCCGGCTATCGATTCTGGGGACCAGGACAAATGCATCGCCGAGGATCAGCGCTCGATTGCTCGTCCGCAAGGTGTACGATGTGATCGAGGCTCGGTTGAGGTCGAGGTGGCCGCAGTTCCACCAGCGACCGCAACTCCATTGCCGTTGGGCACGATCACCGGAGCGCTGTGCTATCCCTCAGAGGGTATCCCGCCGCTCACGCTCTATTTTGAAAATCTGGACGACGCCAGCGTGCATGAGTTCGACCATAGCGATGGGACGCCGAGTTACAGCGTCGACGTCTCGCCTGGGACCTATGTCGCCTATGCATATGAGATGACTTTGATGGTTGGTGGGTCCTACTCACAGGCTGTCCCATGCGGATTGAGCGTCAACTGTACGGACCATACACTGATCCAGTTCCCTGTGGTTGCAGGGCAGACGACAAGCGGCGTGGATATCTGCGATTATTACGGCGATCCGGGCGATGTGCCCGCGCCGCCGGGTGGTTTGCCACCTACGCCAACTCCTACACCCGTTCCGATGGCGAAATTTATACAGAATGCCTTTTGCCGTAAGGGACCGGGTACCGAGTATGGCACGGCGGCAGGCTATGAATTGGGACAGGAAACAGAGTTGATCGGCCGCAGTGAGCCCGGCCGTCTGCCGTGGTGGTTCACGGTCCTGCGCTGCTGGGTGTCCGATTCGACGGTTGAGACAAGCGGTCCGGTCAATGAACTGCAAATAGTCCCGGCCCCACCTACGTCAGTCCCAGTCCCGCCGCCGGCAGCCCCAGCGCGTTTGAGAGTTGTTAACTGGGTCTGCAACACAAAACAGTATTCACTCAATCTGGAGTGGATCGACATGGCGGATAACGAAATCGGCTACCGGGTTTACAGGGACGGACAATTCATAGCAACCCTATCCGCGGGGGTTACGAGTTACGCCGATTCGCCACCAAGGGGAGCTGCCCACACGTACGGCGTCGAAGCCTATAATGACTCAGGAGTATCGGACCGCCCCATAGTTAAAGACCAGGGCTGTAACTGACAGCGATTATTTTCTGCGCACTAAGCAAAAAAAGGAGCGACCCTCTTGGGTTGCTCCTTCAGCATTTATTCACATCTATTTACGCTCACGGCAGGAAGTTGTGCGGGTTTACACGACCCCAGACCTCGCTGCGCATTTCGAAATGCAAGTGAGGGCCGGATGAGTTTCCAGTGACCCCCATCGTGCCGATTGTGCCGCCCTTGAAGACAGCCTGACCGCAACCGACGTTGATCGTATTGAGGTGGGCATAGAGCGTCTGCCAGCCGTTGCCGTGGTCGATCACAACCACGTAGCCGTAGCCATAATTATTCCAACCCGAGTAGACAACGACACCGTTATCAGATGCAAATATGCCGTGTCCGATGGCGCCGCCAATATCAATCGCTTCATGGACGCCAGGAATGTAGGGATATCCCGAGAGCCAGCGTGAGGAAGTTGGCCAGTCGAATGCTGCCGTCCCAATCGGGCCGCTGGACACGGAGCCGCAGAATCCCGGCCCTAAGATGCTGGCCGCGGCCGGGT
>SOJU01000013.1 GCA_004376465.1 Anaerolineales bacterium
CCGGAGCCAGGTGACATAGGCAGGATTCTCTGGGGTACCCCGTAGACATCTTCTGCTGTTTCAACGACGAGATGAAGGAATGGATCGTCGAGGTCGGTCCGGGCTGGATTTTCACCCGCCAGGTATGTGACCTCCACATCGTGGAAGCCCTCATTATCGAGATGATTCTGCAGTTGAAGAACAACCTCTTCGGGGTCCTGGTCGGGTACAAGGCGGAAGTCAACCTTCGCGCTCGCCAGGGCGGGGAGGACTGTCTTCGATCCAGGTCCCTGGTAGCCGGATGTGAGCCCGCAGACTGTGCATGTTGGACTGAAAATCTCCTCTCGCAGTAGTTCGGCGCCGCCTTCGATGTCCTTCAGAAAACCGCTCAAGTCGTAGGTGTTGCGATACTCATCGGCCATATCTGGGAATTGAGCCATGAGCTCGAGATCACGCTTGCTCGGTGGCAGGACGCGGTCATAAAAACCCGGCAGGCGGATACGTTCATCGGGTCCTTTGAGTGAGTTCAGCGCCCATATCAGCCTCCAGGCGGCGTTTGGAAAAATCGAGCCTCCTAATCCGGAATGGGCATCGAGGCTGGCGGATCTCACGGTGAGTTCCACGTAGCAAATGCCGCGCAGCCCCGCGACCTGCCCCGGTGTACCTTCGTGATCAACCCCTCCGAATTCCCAGATACACGCGTCCGCAGCCAGAAGGTCGAGGTTGTCGCCAATGAATTCGGGGAGGTTTGTGCTGCCGATTTCCTCCTCGCCTTCAATCAGGAACTTGATATTGCAGGGAAGGTCACCCTCGTTCTTCAAAAAGGCGTCAATCGCCGCCAGACGGCAGATGATATGCCCCTTATCGTCGCTCACGCCGCGAGCGAACATCTTTCCATCACGCAGGGTGGGCTCGAAGGGTGGCGAATCCCAGAGCTCGAGCGGTTCTGGTGGTTGGACATCATAGTGGTTGTAGAAGATGAGCGTTCGGTCCGTCCGGCCTTTTCGCTCTGCGTAGACCACCGGGAAACCCTTTGTCGGTAAGATCTGCACTTCGAATCCTCGCGCAAGCAGCAGCTCTGCGGTTAATTCGGCACACTCGACCATGCCGATATTTTGCGCGGCGATGCTGGGTTGGGCGCATAGTCTCCTAAGATCACCCAAGCTTGCCTGTAAATTTTGTTGGATTGTGTCGTCGAGCGCTTTGAAATCAGACATCTGTTAACTTTCTCCTTATCGTTTCTGGGATTATAGTGATGAGCATTAATCTGCCAATTGAGTGTTCCTCGATTCGAGAAAGGAATCTATAATTCTGCTCATGGAGGATAGGATGAGAGTGATTGATATCTCTGTTCCAATTAGCCCGGATCTACCGGTATGGCCGGGTGACCCGCCGGTTGAACTGGTGCGCATCGCCAATATCGCTGATGGGGCGAACGCAAACGTCTCCCATCTTGCCTGTGGGGTTCACGTAGGCACGCATGTCGACGCCCCTGTTCATTTCGTCGAGGGATCGGCGAGTATTGAATCACTGTCTCTTGACCGATTGCTCGGCAGGGCATACGTCGC
>SOJU01000202.1 GCA_004376465.1 Anaerolineales bacterium
TGGCAGCGGAAGCGGATGGCGTCAATATTCGCACGGTTGAGGGGTTGGCGAGCGATGGTAAGCTCGATCCGCTTCAGGAAGCTTTCATTGAATTGACAGGAACACAGTGTGGATTCTGCACACCGGGCGTTCTCCTTCAAGCACGAGCTCTTTTAGATCGCAACCCGGAGCCGACAGTGGATGAGATTAAGAACGCGCTCAGAGGAAATCTATGCCGCTGTACCGGTTACACAAAAATCGTAGAGGCGATCCAAGCCGTCGCACAGGAGGGAGGTTAACATGGCTGATTCTAGAGACATGAAAACTGTACCCTCACCGATTGGAGAAAGCGTGCCTCGCATCGACGCGCTTGAAAAAGTAACCGGGGAGGCGCTGTTTACAGATGACCTCCAGTTTGGTCCTGGGCTTCTGTACGGGCGTGTTGTGCGTAGCCCACATCCGCATGCGCTGATTAAGCGTGTAGATGTGAGTAAAGCGTTGGCATTGCCTGGCGTGCGAGCCGTGGTCACCGGTGAGGAATGCGAAGAGCACATCGGGCTGTATCTTAAAGATCGATACATCTTCTGCCGCGACCGCGTGCGCTTTGTCGGTGATCCCGTCGTAGGTGTAGTTGCCACAACTGATGCTATCGCTGAGGAAGCCTGCCGGTTGGTTGAGGTCGACTATGAGGTCTTAGAGCCGGTCGTGAATCCTCTGCGTGGTATGGATCCCGATGCCCCGCTCCTGCACCCCGACCTCGGAACGTACGGCGTCGTCGATTTCATCGATCCCAAACCCGGTACGAACGTTGCCAACCATTTTAAGGTCAGGAAAGGTGATGTAGAAAGCGCATGGAAAGAATGTGAGGTCATTGTAGAACGTGAGTTTCAGGTACCGCATGTGCAGCATGTGCCCATTGAACCTCACGTGGCTGTCGCACAGTTCAAGCGAGTGGGGAAAATCACAATCTGGAGCAGCAGTCAATCACCATTCGCCCAACGCAATCTCATCGCCGAAGCCCTTGGTATATCGCAGAGCGATATTCGCGTCATTGCGCCCTATGTCGGCGGCGGATTCGGGTCAAAAGCTGGTGTCTCCGTGGAAGGAACTGCCGTCGTGATGGCGAGGGCTGTCCCTGGCCAGCCGGTCAAGGTTCGTCTAACGCGGGAAGAGGAGTTCTTCTGTGCTTTCGTCCGCCAGGGATTGATTGCCAAGACGAAGGTCGGCGCGAAAGCGAATGGCGAAATCCTGGCCATGAAGACTAACTATTATTGGGATGCAGGCGCATACACTGAGTACGGGGTAAACATCACCCGCGCTAGCGGTTATTCATCTACAGGTCCCTATCGGATTCCCAATGTAGAAACTGATTCGTATTGTGTTTACACCAATCACCCGGTTGGCGGTCCAATGCGCGGCTTCGGAATGCCCGAGATTCACTGGGGGATTGAGCAAATAATGGACATCGTGGCCGATGAACTGGGCATGGACAAAGTGGAATTTCGCTTGAAGAACTGCTTGCGCAGTGGCGATGCGAACGTCACCGGCATGATCATGCACCCGATCGGCCTTACAGAGTGTATCGAAAAAGTAAAGCAGGCCATCGACTGGGGGATTCAGGAAACTCCAAGTGCAGCTCACAAGTTGCGCGGCAAGGGCCTGGCTATCGCCTGGAAAGCGCCAGCCATGCCCCCCAACGCTGGCTCATCGGCATGGCTGCGTTTGAACGAAGATGCCACGGTGTCATTGGGGGTTGGAGGCCAGGAGCTAGGGCAGGGAACGTTCACCGTTATGGCACAGATGGCTGCTGCTGCTCTTGGCGTTCCGTTTGAATGGATGCGGATAAGTGCACCGGTGGACACGAAGTACAGCCCTTATGAATGGCAAACCGTCGCCAGCCGATTAACGTGGTCGATGGGGAATGCCGTCGTCGCCGCGGCTAAAGACGCGCGCCGACAGATTCTAGAGGTCGCGGCTGCTCACTGGGATGAGGACCTCGAGCACCTTGATATCCGCGACGGCCAGGTGATCTCGTATCGCACCGAAGAGGTTATGCCCCTGGAGAAGATGGTTGTCTATGGCTTGCCTATGCCTGACGACCAGGGTTGGCGCGGCGGACCTATCATCGGGCATGGGAATTTCATGCCGTCTTACGTTACTTCCTTGAGTAACGAAACTGGTCAGGGTAAAAGGGCAGTTGTCCACTACACCACAGGCTGTCAGGCGGTTGACCTCGAGGTAGACACACAAACCGGACAGATTACCATACTGCGGGTGGCTTCCGCATTCGATGTTGGCAAAGCGATTAACCCCGATCAGGTGCGCGTGCAGATGGAGGGCGGCATCGTCCAGGGCATAAGTACAGCGCTGTTTGAGAGTCTGCAGTATAAGGATGGGGTCCCGCACGCCTCAAATTTCACGGACTATCGTATTGCGACATCCGAGGACATGCCCGGCGAGATAATCTCGATCATCGTTGAAGTCCCTCAAGACGACGGCCCTTGGGGCGCTCGTGGAGTTGGCGAACACCCCATGATTCCCACCGCGCCGGCGATCGCAAATGCTGTCTACGATGCCGTTGGGATTCGCATCTTCGAGATGCCGCTTACGGCTGAAAAAGTATTTCTCGCCATTCAAGATCAGGGCGCAAAATCGTAATCGAGATGGTGCAAGCACGCTCCATTGCCTCTCCGACCCTTGCTTGGCTTCGGGATCCCAAGCCAGCCCGGGTGCTGCACGTTTTCAAGGACGTCTGTAACCTGATCGCAGAAGATGGGGAGGTCCTCTCCCTCGTCATGCCTAATATCGGTGACGGACCCTTCAATATCATCCTCAGTCCTTTAAAATTCTCCGATCACATCTCGGCCGAATCCGCTGTGAGTTTTGATGATGGACAGATTCGAATCGGGGCGCTTGAAATCGCGCTTTCGCCTGTTCAGGTTTGGGAGCCGCGTTTTGATTGGGAGTCTTTCCGGGGCAGGCAGGACTCCTTATCCCTTTCCGCCGGTGCGCTGGAAGAAGCTCTCGTTGAGTTAGCGCCCGTTGAGAGCTTCGTTCAATTGATCCGTTCCGGGGAGAGCTCTGTGCGAGAAATCGAGGCGCAGATACTCCTCTCTGCGCAAGAGCCAGCGCGCTTAATAGTGCAAGGTCTTCTGCGCGGGGATGAAGAACTTTGCCGCACGAGCGCGAGGAAATTGGCTGGCCTCGGCGCAGGTTTAACACCGGACGGTGATGACTTCATGATGGGCTGCATCCTGGCCACGTGGGCATACCATGCAGGGGAGGGGGTGGAGCAAGCCGTAAAATGGGTCTCACTGGAAGCTGGCTCGCGGACGACACCACTCGCGGCAGCATGGCTACGGGCTGCGAGCCGGGGCGAATGTTCTGCGCGTTGGCATGACCTGTTGCAAGCGATTCTCATTGTGAATGAAGAAAACATACGAAGTGCGGCGCAGGCAATCATTCATCAAGGGCACACATCCGGTGCGAGCGCCCTGGCGGGTTTTACTGCGGTACTCATGGGTGATTTGCAGGTGCCGATCTCACGGCGAAATCCCTCGAGATTCTGCCTACCAACCCTTACCGAGCGGCACCAATTTCAATGGATCGAGTTCGAGTTTGCTTCTCATCGATCGCACCTTGACTGGGGTATCGACGAGGGTTGAGGAGTCGAAGGAAGGGAATAATCTCACTGACCAAGTAGTGGTGAGCGGAGCGTAAAACCATGGATGTCAAGAAAGGCTCTGGTCAAACGCACTTAAAACTGATATGATTTCACCAAGAAAGTTGCATGTAAGTTCTGTCTGGAAGTCGAAAGATCAAGGCCTGAGCTTCATCGGCTCAGGCCGATTATGTTCAGAACAACGACCGCCGGGAACGAGACAAGCAACTCAACAGTGTTTGCCGTAAGGAGGCAATGTATAATGTCGGAACGAGTTCTTGGTACGGTCAAATGGTTCAATGGCAGCAAGGGTTACGGATTTATTGAGCGTGAAGAAGGAGAGGACGTATTTGTCCACTTCTCGGCAATCCAGGGCGACGGTTTTCGGAATCTGGAAGAAGGCCAGCGCGTGGAGTTCGATGTTGAACAAGGCGAGAAGGGTTTACAAGCCGCCAACGTCGTGGCTGTCTAGTTTAACTTAACCCTGATATAAAAACCCCTGCATTGCGGGGGTTTTTATCTTTAAAAGAGATAGCGGAGTGCTGTATGAATTCCCATCCTAAGTAAACCGCACTTGCGGAATGAGCAAGATATGCCAGAAAACGTAATTCTAGCTGAAGATATTACCTACTAAAACTCTTCTACGTTTCAGTTTTAGTCCCTTTCTCTTAACGTGGCTGTCACCATGGCCAATAGGATCAGACCATAAGCAGGTAAGCGCAATAACATGGCCATGTCGTCCACCAGTGCTTTGCCTTTGATCAATTCTTGAAGCACTTCATTGGTGTAATACAAAGGCGTCAAGTAGCTAAGGATCTGCGACCATTCTGGGAGTTGTTCAACGGGCAGGATAATACCGGAGAGGATGACGGATAGAACGACTAATGGAATAAAGGGGAACACCTGACCTTCGTTGCGGGCGAAGTTGGAAACGAGCATGCCGAGGGCCATGCTGAGGATCGACAACAGCCACATGACCAAATACATCTCAGCCATTACCTTGATCCCATACCCGAGTTCGAATAACAGATTGAGTTCGAGCAAGACCATCAAACTCTGTGCGGTTGCCAGGACGGTGTAGGCGATCAGGTAACCGGAGATGATCTCGATTTGGTTGTAGCCGCTGACAAACATTCGGGCCAGCGTTCCCGCGGTTCGTTCGCGCACCAATACGATGGCAGTGAGGATGAACGTGATGAAATGGACGATGAAGGCTGCATAGGGGATGACATAAACGCTGATGTCAAAAAAAGGGGAGGCTAGAGCGTCAAAGACTAATTTAATGAAGTAGATGATCGCCAAGGGAAACACGAGTGAAATGGCGACAAAGCGGTGATCGTGCCGCAGTTGCTTCAATATTCGCCCTGCAATTGCCCCCATTCGTTTAATTGAGGGGATCATTTTCGATCTCCTTGATTCTTCTCTCCGATTTGCTTGTTTATCATCCGCAGAACGATGGTTTCCAGCCGGTCTTCCTCGACTTCGATCCGGCTGATTGCATTGTCTAACCCTTCTTTCTGCAACAAACCTGGCAATGCATCGGGATAGTTGGTGACCTCGTGTTCGCTTACCTCCGGGCCGCGCCATATCTTGATTTTGGCTCGACTGTTCCACAGTAAATTGCTAGGGGTGTCGTCAGCAAGGAGTATTCCCTCGTGGAGGATGGCCAATTTATCGCAGTACAGAGCTTCATCCATCTGGTGGGTGCTGACGACGATGGTTACGCCTGTAGCAGTCAGTTCTCGAAAATGCTCCCAAAAAACCTCCCTCAATTTAGGATCGATACCTGAAGTTGGCTCATCCAAGAAAAGCATTTTGGGCTGGTGCACCAGTGCACAGGCCAGTGACACTCTTTGTTTCATGCCGCCGGAGAATTTGTACACTGGATCGTCCGCGCGCTGACTCAGCCCCACAAACTCAAGGACTTCATCTACGTGTTTAGATAGGCTGCCATTATGATGGGCACGACCGAAGAATCGGATGTTATCTGTCGGAGAAAGGTCTTCATATAAGGCCGGCGATTGAGGCATATAACCGATTTGCTGGCGCAGGGCGCTTTTCTGTTTCCCGGGATTCAATGATAGTACCGAAAGATTCCCCGATGTTGGTTGTGTTGCTCCGATTAACAGTCGTATGAGCGTTGTTTTTCCGGCACCATTCGGGCCAAGCAATCCGAAGACTTGCCCGCTGTCCACCGCCAAGTTTACGCCTTTTAATGCCTGAACTTTCCCGAAATTTTTATGCAAGTTCTGAATGTGTATTGATGTATGATCATTCATGCTTATCTCCATTCGGAGCTGCTCCAAATTCGTTCGTATGTTTCATATATCGATTTGACTGGGCCCGATGATATTCTGCGCTCGAAGGGAGCTGTTTCCTCCAATAACTTGATGAAGTACTATTTGATCAGAACTTCAAGGATAGGAACATTGACTCAAGTCTCAGCCAAGCCAAACCCTTCGCCCTTGAAGCTTAACCTCCCGCTGCGGAACATACCTCCAAAATCACCTCCGAAAATACGCCTGTCCGACCGATTTCAGTGCCGTCTGATGCCGTGGCTACGATCTGCACCTGAAAGCTTGCTTTCGTGAACCTGGCGAAGTCAGGGATGTCGGTTTCTGAATGAACGGTGCGGCTGAACTGACCGCCCCCCATGGGGGCCATCGGCACGTTAGTCCATGCTGTCGTTTCACCACTTGCCACATCTTTCAAGCGGAAGAAGAGCACCACGCTGTACACGTTGGGATCCTCGACTCCCACTTGTATGGTCACCTCCTTACGACCGCAGGAAGTTGAGCGGTAGTAGAACGTGTCCGTTGAGAAAATTGGGTCTGATGGTCCTTCAACGACAGGAGCTTCTGTGGGAGTAGACGTGGGGGTAAGCGTAGGCTCGGGCGTCATGGTTGACGTGGGTTCCGCGGTGGGGGTGCTCTCAGTCTCCGAGTGGGGCACAGGCTCTCTCAGACCGCAGCGCATGGAAAGTGAGAAGGAATCCATTTGACCTGGTTCCCTGAAATCGGCAAGTGTGAGGAAGTATGACCGACCCCCTTGGGGTAAAAATTGAAGTTCGAGATCACCGGGCTCGCCTTGTTTGCTGCTTACGGCAAACCCTCGATCATCCGCCACCCATGGTCGGATCTCAGCGGGCAATCCAGCGAGGTTCAAATGCCCCCGATACTCCGGGGAATATCGAAGTGGATCTCCTGGCGGGCATGGTGGGATCGGTAGCAAGGTATATAAACTTTCGCCCCTGGTTAGATCCACCCTGAGGGGTTCGCTGTCGAGAATGCGCTTTTTTTCTATTTGCCACTCTGCCCGATCGATGGAAATTTCACGTGCACATGCCAGCGGGTCTTGGATCGGTTGCGGCGGAATTTTTAGATCGCCAATCATTGTACCTGTGGTCCAGGCATAGACATCTGGACAATCCGGGTAAGCATCGCAGGCATCGCCAGCAAAATCACCATCCGCGTTGGCTTGATCAGCATTGGGCGTCCACGGACAATTATCGTTGTTGTTGCTCCATCCATCGAGGTCTGTATCCGCGTCGCAGGCATCGCCTTCACCATCTTGATCGGTATCAAGTTGGTCGTCATTGGCTATGTAAGGGCAGTTATCCTCAGCGTTCGGATACGCGTCGCCGTCATAATTGTCCGTATCACAGGGGACAAGAGGCGTCGGGCACATCATATAGGGGTTGGCGAACGCTGTGTCTAATGTATCCGGCTGTTGGTTTCCATTGTCGTCTGGATCGCAAGCCCTGCCCCAACCATCTTCGTCGACATCCACCTGATCTGGATTGAATATACCGTGGCAGTTATCAAAGTCCCCGGGAACACCATCACCATCTCCATCGCCACCATCCTCTATGCCATCGCAGTCAATATCCGCTTCACCTATTCCTACGTAGAAAAAGGCGTTGCGCACATCACAAACGGCCGAGGGGTTAAACATCGAACCTGCGAATGCAATAGACAGATTGCGTGCATCGGTAAAATTGGCGTAGGTTGGTAGGAAGCGCATGACGTTGAAGTAGAGCTGCCCCATATTGGATGTTCCGATACCATTCACTGTGACTTGATTGGGATTGCCGCTGCGGCCAACGGCAAGTAAGTAAGCGGCTTTGTTGGGGATACCGCTGTTGGAATGCACCCCCCCATGGTCACCGCTTGTCCAAACATACCCGGTCATATGGTCAGGATGACCAAAAGTTGGTGGGTGGGAAAGTGAGCGGATGGCCCCCCCGCCGCCGATGCGTCCTTCGCCCATAGTCCAATTCCCGTCGGCAACAGCACCCATGACGTCCGCAAAGCTTTCGTTGAGCGCGCCAGACTGACCGTGATAATACAAGCCTGATGAAAAAGTTATCACCGCATGAGCCAGCTCGTGGACCAGAATGTCATAGCCAACCCAACCAGGGGAGAATTGGATCAGGTCGCAATCGGTGTTACCAGAGACCCATTGGGCCTTACCTACGTTTGGGGCGTGTATATAAAGCTCAAACTGCCCGTCGTTGTTATCGTAGGAATGATATCCAAACGTATTGTGGTAAAAGAGATAGGCCGATTTCGCATAACTCCAGAGGGCAGCTCCCTCTGGATCTACCTGGCCTTCCGCGTATAGTTCATCCTCGTCGCCGATCTGATCGTCCGCAGTCGTCTGCCAAAAACAACCTGTGTCCTGGGCATTAGTCCCATTGGCGTCTTCCAGATCCAAGTCGTACCCACCGGTGCCACTCTGAGTGCGCTCGTACTTGAAGATCACTTCTCCGCTTTGGGCATCGACGAAGGCAGTCCATGATTCGCGGTCACCTGCCGAAACCCGCCAGGCGAGACGGGGGTCTGGATCCACGTCATCAATAAGGCTCCTATCAAAAACGAGCAGTGTTGTCTGACCGAAGATCGGGGCCTCCGGAAGCTTAAGGTCACTGCGAACGATGTCCTCCGCAACTCGGTTTGAAAGACCAGGGTTTATATCGATGTCGAGTCCAGCTATCAGCAGACCGCCAACACTTGAAAATACATTCTCTCCGTCCAGGCTGACGACAATCTCGGCGGCATACACAGGAAGGTCTTTGTACGTTTGGTAAAAGGTTACGTGCTCACCGAAACTCTCGCCTGTTCGGCGGACGGCTAGGGCCAGTGCGGGGTCATTCTGGCGGTAAAGATCTGTATAAATCTCCAGGAATTTTTGGGCGCGCTCAACCGCTGAGTTGCCAGGGACGGCAATATCAACAAGAACACCACGCGGAAAGCCATTCTCTACTGACAGCTGCGGAAGACGCCTGGATGCTGATTTTAATTCTTCGTAGGCAATGGATTGTGGATCCAGGGGTACATCTGATGGTTCTTGAAGTTTTGGCTGTCGGTTCTCCATGACGGTCCAGACAATAAAGATCGAGATCACGATAAGAGATCCCAGCCCGAAAAGCACGTATTTCCTCTTGGATTTCATGGTGTCCTCACGATGTTTGCTGTATGAAGAGGCTATCGGTCACGATTCCCTCTGGTTTTGTAGAGCCATCGATCCGTTATTTGTTTTCTTCGGCCTGTCGAGGGAAACCGCGCTTACATGTGACATAGTTACCATCATTCTTCAGGAGTTATCTCGTCATCTATGGCGTCTCCGGCGTGACGACCTCCACCTCGATAACCTCTGGAGTAGCGATCACCGCTTCGAATACCTCTTGAGTGGCGACCTGGGCCTCCACCGGATCCGGGACGATAGCAATTGCCCAACACGGCTCCACGAAGCTTAGCACCGTACCCAAGCCCTTCGATTCGTAGACTTTCTCTGACCCGAAAAGCTTGACCCAGGTTCGGATCCTGAAGGTGCGCACGTCGTTACAGGAGCCATCCTCAGGGACGATGAAGAGGACATCGCGCAGGCTGTTGAAGGTTTTCACAGGGATCAGGCTGCTTACCCCCAGATCGTAGAGGTTGTAGCCAGCCTCAGAAACGATGTAGCCCCATTGATCCAGGCTGGCTTGATCGGAGGGATCGATACATTGACCCGATTCGCCGCAGTTCTTCTTATTATCCAGATCCCAGAAGACGTACATGTGTTGGTGCCAGGATAGATCCCCGGGATTCAAGATATCGATATACTCACCGTGATGGCACATCTGGATCTCGAAATCAGGTTTGACCCATCCCGGAAGGTGGTTGATGCAATCCGTATCATGGGTTGAGAAGTGGATGGTAGGCGCGAGCAGTTGCGGGTCGAGTTCGGGTTTGGGAGGGAAG
The DNA here is from genome assembly GCA_004376465.1 of Anaerolineales bacterium. Taxonomy (GTDB): domain Bacteria; phylum Chloroflexota; class Anaerolineae; order Anaerolineales; family E44-bin32; genus E44-bin32. The sequence goes on from SOJU01000202.1 coordinate 9,886, forward strand.
ATCGTTTCTAGATAATTGATCGGGAGAAGTTCAAATGTAATTTCTGTGCCTAATTCAGGCTTATTTAGATTGATCAAGCCGGTTTGGCCTGTATCAACACCAGCCTCGAATTGGCCCAGCGAACCGAGCTGACCTCCCAACCAGCCCCAACAATCCATTTTGATGAGCTGACTGCCTTCGGAGGTGCCGGGCTCAGCTAGAGTAAGATCGAAAAATACGTCGAAGAATGATTCGGCGGGGTAACCATCTCCACTACTCCCAATCTCATCGAGCCCGGGCGGCTTAGCACCCATTTGATTTGGATCGAGTGGTCCAAGGACGTCGGTTGGAAAGAAGCCCAACTCTGGCGTGCGCTGCCAGTTGATTCCATCTGCTGAAATATAGCAATACAGATTTTCGGCTGCGACCGGTGGTGTGAACTTCTTCAAGATCAGGGAATATGTCGTAGGCTCGCTGGGCTCGGAGGGGCAGTCAACCGTTACCAGTATCGGATTGCTGGCAGCTGTGTCCTCCTGACCATTGAACGCTTCCACGATATATGTGTAGGTTCCGCCCTGTGTGAGCGTATCCTGGGCTGCGAACCACCCCAGACCAGCATGCGTTTCTAAGACAAATGTCGGGGTTGGGCTCTGGGTCTGACCCTCCGCCGTTCGGAATACCGAGAAACTCAGTTCATCTTCGGAATGGTCATGGATTAAAAGGGTGACGGTACAGCCGTCTACTTGGGCGACCAGGTCTGGCGCTTCAAGTGAATCCCCGTTGCCTGACAACCAATCGATGAATCCCCCCATAGATGGGGACCAGGGAGCGGACTCATCAACCGTCTCTCCGGAAGGAGGGGGGCTGATCTGTGAGGTGGCTGGTTGAGGAAGATAGCTTACCTCAGCCGGGGCATTTGGATTCTCGGTGACGTAAAACCACACGATATCCGAATCTTTGATTCCCCCGTTTGTGTCTTTCGCACGGGTGAGGAGCATGTGTGCGCCAGGGTTTAATGGAAGGCCAGTGAAACTCACCGCAAAGGGAGACACACCGGCGAGGGTTGGCGACTCCTTTGCTCCCATCAGATCGTTATCGACCCAGAGTTCAACTTCAATCACCGGATGAGGACCAGAAGCCAACACGTTGACGGTTTGTGGGTCTCCTGCGGTGGTGTAGTGACCCGAGCCTGGGCTTGTTATGGTGACAATAAGACCGGGCGGGTGGTTGCCAGGGCCTTGCAGGACTTGCTGGTATTGGGTGTACTTACCGCCCAGGAATATACCTAAACCGATTGCGATTATGAGGGCCAATCCAATCGACCCTATCCATAGTGGAGTCAGCTTCTTACCCATCGATTTTGCTCCTATACTCTGCCTGCCAAGTTACGGTATCAAGCAGATTAAAGCCCATGATCTGTATACGGTGGTTATAATGTTGGATTGCATTGGCCAATCTGCTCAGTCCATCAACCTATATGTATTTGTTTTACCCCACTGCGATCAGTTAGCTCCCGGCTGCACCACATGTTTCAAGAATCACCTCGGACAAGAGGCCAGTCTGCCCGATCAGGCTGCCGTTCCGCTTCGTGGCCACGATCTGCACCTGCAGGATTGAGCTCAGGTATGTGCGGAACCCGGGGATGTCAGACTCGGATATGTCGCATGCATCCTATCTATGTGAACGCTACGGCATGATACAGGCTTCTCCTGGTGCAGCACGATCCGGGCAAGGATAGACACAGATGATGTCGCCACCCGCTTGCCGCTGCGTGCAGCCCACGATTTGTGGCGTTTCGGTGGGCGGCAGTGGTGGTATCAGCGTGGGCAAATCGCCGCAAGCGCCTTCCAAGATCCCATAGCGCTCGCCTAGCGGGACATAGCAAGCCAGAAGGTTGTTGACCCCTTCTATCTGGGCGAAAAAGCCATCCGGGCTCAAACCCAATACATGGCTGCTCTGGCCGGGAACGAGGCTATCGACTGCGGGATAGAGTGAACTGCCAGGACCGGTTCTGCAGAAGAGGTTAGCGAGCGCAGTGTAGATGCATTCACCCGGTGTAGGTGTTGTGGTGGGAAATGGTGTTGGTGTTGGGGGCGGCGTCAGGACAGGCAATCCTTCCGTATCCGGTGTTGGAAGGATTGCTGGTGGGTTTGCCGGTAGTAGTTGAACGTCGCTTGCCACCGTAACTTGGACTTGGGCGGATTGGCCGTAGGGTCCACCGTTGCTTTTTGCGCGAACGGAGATCAAATAGATCCCCGGGGCATTCGGAGTCCAGGCTGCTTCACCGTGGAACAAGGTTCCATACTGGGAACCGCCGGAACCCGTTGACGTGGGTGCCACTGTGTCCAATACTGCCCCATTGATTGTAATCTCGAAGATTTCAATACTTGCCGGGCTGGCAGCGTGGAAGACAATCGTGTAAGGGGCCAATGGCAGGGTGGATCCATGTAGCGGTGCATCGATCCAGGTTTGGTTAAATGGAGGCGTCGGGCGAACAGGGATCGGCTTATCACAGGAAGTAAGTCCGATGCAAAGGAATACAAGAATTAACCGCAGCTTGGCGTTCATCGCCACCTCCCGAGGGGGCATGTTTGAGGATCAGTGAGAAATATAAAACCAATGAGGAGGGCAATAGGGTGGAGGGATCGAAGTCTATTCATGATGACCATCCGTGTGCCAACAAGTGTGTTTCAATCTTGTACGCGTGACGAGTGGATTTTTAGTCGACACGGGGCTGCAACCGTCAGGTTCTCAGCAGGGCAGACATTACGGATTTTGCAGACCTTGTTTAGGTTAAAAGCCAGAACAGCCCAATGTGCGAAATATTCTATAGGTTTTATGTTCATGCGACAAATATGGAGTATGTAAGAACAGGCCACTCAGCCAGGCCTGGCTTGCATGGAGGCGTCCGCGGGGATGATCAGAAGCGGCTGCGGGTCCTCTGGCGCATCAGCAGCCAATAGGCTCCCGCCATGGCGATTAGACCGATCCCGTCGAAGAGCAAGAATCTGAGCCCGGTAGCGCGGAGGGGCGAATGTCCGGGTGGCAGCGTCAACCAAAGCCAGGTTTCACCAATAAAGCCAATCGCTTGTTGTATTAGGACGACGACGAATAAGGCCCGATAACGGATCGGGTGAAAAATCACCAGAGGGTAGGTGGCGTTCCACATGAGGAAGAGGATCCCCAGGCCCTGGACGTAGATTCTCCCCGGCACACCAGCGACTTCAAACCCGGGGGAATATAACTCGGGCTGCAGGATAAAGGCGAGGGCGCAGGATACATTCATCAGGAAAACCGCGCCGACAATGACCCGCGCAAGCCATAGAGAACGATCCTCTTCCTTAGCGTTTCTGCTGGTCTCCATTTTTTCCATCAAGACATCTGAAGCTCCCAAGGTCACCACTTATTGTAATCCACGATTCAAATCCATTATCCTCGTAAATAAATGGGGATGTATTCTAACTTTGAATCTCATTTATTTCGGGCTTCCTTTCCACAGAAGATGGACAGGCTTTTCCCTCTAAATCAGCGCCCAGTTTTCTTTACCAATCCTGGCTATAACGCATACCTCCAGCTAGCCATCCGCACGTTGAGCGATGACTGAGCTAGATCCATAAACAATGTTCAACCAAGTGTATTCCCTTCGGGGAGTATTTAACGGCTACCAATAATCCTGGCGATGAAGCTGGTACATGGCCATCATCCTGTTGTAGTATTAGAGGTACCGAAAATCTAATAAGTGTCCAGCGCAGAAAAGCGCCGCTGTGGTTTATTGTTCATGTTGGGAACAGATCCATCCCCACCCTTCCAATAGAAGCTGAAAAATAAATTAACTAAGGGTAAGGGGATGTTCTGGAGCGCATCGAGAGAGAGTGAGATGATGGAATTAAAACGTTTTAATTACACGCCGATCCTGGGTTGGTCCATGACCCGCTACAGCGTGTTCTCGATTTGTAAGCGCAAGTACTACTACCAATACTATGCTAAATACGACCCCGAGTTCCCGAGGGTCAGGATCGAGGCGCTCAAAGAATTAACAACCATCCCGCTCGAAATCGGTGCAATCGCCCACGACATCATCCGCGTTTTACTCCGGCGCCTCGCACGCACCCAGGATGCTGTAGATACGGATCGTCTCTTTGAATATGCACAGGATATTGCCCAAGGTCGCTGCATATCGAAGGTGTTTGCGGAGGTCTATTACGCTGAGAGGGAGGAGATCAGCGTCGATAATGTCTTCCCAAAGGTGAAGAACTCGCTCGAGAACCTGCTCGGAAGCGAGCGTTTCCAATGGCTCTGCGACCCGACGCTGCAACGTTACGATCGCTGGCTCATCGAGCCGCCCGGTTTTGGTGAGACACGGATTGATGGGTTGAAGGCCTATTGCAAAGTGGATTTTCTCCTTCCGGTGCAGCAGGAACTCTTTGTCATTGATTGGAAGACGGGCAAGCAGGATGAAGACAAGCACAGCGCGCAGTTAATCGGCTATGCAGCTTGGGCATCCTTCCATTTCGAAACAGATCCGCAGGCGATTCGACCGATCATTGCCTACCTCTCTCCTGATTATTTCGAGATGGAACTGCGCCTTGAGCAGAATGATGTCGGGGAATTTGCACAGAGGGTGAGGGCTGAGACAGAAGAGATGTCCGCCTACTGCCAGAATGTGGAAAAGAACATCCCCAAAGAAAAATCGGTTTTTCCTATAACCAGCAACCGACGTATCTGTGAGTATTGTAACTTCAGAGAGCTCTGTAAAATCGAACCAATTGCCGCCTGAATTCGTATCCAGGTACAACCTTGGTGGATCAGGTGCTGCCCTTGTGAAAACGATTCATTGAATTTTCGATGTGGCTGCCGAATTAGGCGTCACCATGTAGAAAAGTACATTAAAAAAAAGGCTGAGTATCCGCTGCTGGCTTCGCAGAGCGTTGTTTTCTAACCCTTGGCAACAAATATCTAGTGTGAGAAACTTGACAATCGCCTATCTAGACCGGGTGATCGAGCTTTTACAGGCAAGGTTTCGGCGACAATGGAGGAGTTATTCCAATATGGAAAATCCAGTTATTGAAGTGAGAGATTTTCGTAAAACCTATGGCGATTTCATCGCCGTAGATGGCATCAGTTTTGAAGTTAATCAAGGCGAGATCTTTGGTCTTCTCGGTCCCAATGGCGCTGGAAAAACAAGCACATTGGAGAGCTTGGAAGGTTTACGCTCACTGGATAGCGGTTCATTACGGGTGGCTGGAATTGATCCAACCCGCGAGCCGCGAAAACTTCGCAATTTGATTGGGGTGCAGCTGCAAACCTCAGGTCTGCCGGAGAGCATCACCGCCGGTGAGGCGATGAGATTTTTCTGCGCCTATCATGGAGTAGATGCTCGTTATGATCTTTTGGATCGCCTGGGCTTGGCGGAGAAGAGGAACGCACAGTATCACCAGCTCTCAACCGGCCAACAACGGCGGCTTTCACTTGCCCTGGCACTTGCGCATAACCCTCCCGTGCTCTTCCTGGATGAGCCAACAGCCGGGCTGGATGTTGCCACTCGTGTCGAGCTGCACGACATCATGCGTGAGCAACGAGAAGCGGGCACGACCATCATCCTGGCCACACACGACATGGCTGAAGCAGAAGAGATGGCGGATCGGATCGCAATCCTACTGAGCGGCCAGTTCGCCGCATCTGGAACACCCATTGAGATCACCGCAGAAGGGGCAGGTTTAACCAAGGTTTCGGTTCGCACACAGAGATCAAGCCTGTCCGAATCCGGGGTTTCCTTCCCCGCTGTAAGCCAGCAAGCATCCAAGGATGAATATCGCATCTATTTCAGCACGGACATCGGGCCTACTGTCGCAGCCATCATTTCTCACATTGAAACCCAAAAGGATACATTGATTGACTTGCGAGTTGAGCGCCCTTCGCTTGAAGATCGGTTTCTTGAAATCACATCCCCTGGAGGTGACCGATGACCGCATTCATCAACCACTTCTCCTTTGAGTTCCGGGCTGGAATACGAGATAAGCAGCTGCTCTTGGTGAATTACCTTTTACCTTTGGGCTTCTACTTTATGATGTCTTTTATTATGCCCGGGATCAACCCATTATTTCTCGAGTCCCTCATCCCGGCCCTGGTCACCTTCTCCATTCTATCGGCCACATTTCTTGGCATGCCCGATCCTCTCGTCAAAGCTCGGGAAGATGGTATTTATCGTTCCTACAAGATCAACGGCGTTCCATCCACCTCTATCTTGGTCATCCCAGCACTAACCACCATGTTGCATCTGGTAATCGTGACATTGATCATCACCGTCACCGCACCACTGCTCTTTGATGCCCCTGCGCCAGTAAATTGGCTCAACTATCTGCTTGTATTCGTTGTGATGGCTTTCGCTTCAGCTGGTATGAGTGTGTTGATTGGCGTGCTCTCGTCCAGTACACGCATGACGGTGATGTGGTCACAGCTCGTCTATCTCCCTTCCATGTTGTTGGGGGGGCTGATGTTTCCTTCCAGCTTATTACCCGACATGGCTTTGAAATTCTCCCAGCTCTTGCCGGCAACCCATGCGATGAACGCCTTCAATGCTTTGGCCATGGGTAAAGTTGCGTATTTTAATCCCTGGGGATCGGTCGTGGCTTTGTTCATCTGTGGAATATTCTCATTCGGCCTGGCGATCTATATGTTCTCTTGGGACAGCCGAAACGAGGGCCGGCGTGGACACCCGCTCATGGCGCTGCTCGTCTTGCTGCCGTTCATTGTGGGGATATTTATCTTTTGAGAATGGGTGATGAAGATTAAGACTGAAGAGGGGATTCTCCCTTATCCGTTGTTTGAACAACTCGAACCATATACTAATGAGATCTCTTAGCAGGAGTTTTTATTAACGGATCACGAAGAGAAAGAGCGAAAGTCATCAGAGGGTTTAATATGGATATTCCTTCCGTAGCACAGCTAATTCCCGTTCTTCAGACTGCTATCGGCCCCATGATTCTCATTTCAGGAATCGGACTGCTGTTACTGACGATGACGAATCGTCTTGGTAGAGCGATTGACCGAACGAGGGTCCTGGTTGGAGGCCTTTCGAACACCGCCGAGGCGAAAAGGGAGAAGACCGTGGCCCAGCTTCGAATCTTGTGGGACCGGGCGCGTATGATCCGCTTGGCAATTGCGCTGGCTTCAGTCAGTGCGTTGGCGACCGCGATTCTTATCATTGTGCTTTTTACCACGGCATTGTGGCAGATGGAGTCAGCCTGGGTTATTGTGACGCTGTTCATGGTTTCTCTTGTGAGTCTGATCGTATCGCTGGTCATTTTTATCCGCGACATCAACCAGTCGCTGGCGGCGCTCAAGCTTGAGTTAGCAGCCGAGGAAGTTATCGATTTCTAATTGTTTAACCCCCAAAGAGCCCTCGGTTGTTTTTACGACGGTTCAGAAACTGAATCTTTCAGTTTTTATTAATGGAGTTGTAATCAGCTTTCAATTGACTCGCTGATCCTTCGGGATTGTTTTCTTGGCGTCGATAAACTGCCTGTGTGTCAGCCGAAGACTGTTGGCGATTGCACGAATCTCTTCAGTTTCCTCGTTGGATACGAATCCATCAGCGTTGGCTATAGAGAACAGGATGTTCAGGAATTTAGCTCTCTCCTCGCGGTCGGTCGAGGTGAAAAATTCTCGCGCCAGGCGGTAATAATCCATATCGGGACCAATTTCAGATACCGCGACCTCAGTGACAAATGCGGCCTCTTCCGTGGTTATCCCCCATTCGTTGATAAGTGAACTCACGATGGTTTTATATTCATCGTCTGTAACCTCTAGATCGACATGTGCGACCCGGGCCATCAGTCCGCCGGCGAGACTCAATTTCCTTAAACGATCATCTTCGATATCAAAACTTGCTTTATCAAGCTTAAGTCTCCGTTGGACCTCGTAGTAGACTTTGTTCTTGATGAAATCCTCGAAGTGCTCCTCACGGTTCGGCGCATCGGACAAGGCGACTTCTCGTCGTTGAATGGAATTTTTCACTACCCGTCCGAGTTGACTGAAGACACCTGTGTTAGCTGATTCGATTTGGGTTTTAATCTCATTAACGATGGCTTTCTCATCCTCGTTTACAACCCCATCCGCCATCATCAGGTCATCGAGACTTTGAAGGGCGATCGATTTATCGCTCGAAGACATCAATTCATTTTGAAGCTGTTCGACTAATCGTTCTCTTTCAGCGGGTCCAACCGGGGCTTCAATATACATCTCCAGCATTGCCCACTCCCGACCGGTCAAACCGGGGAGACGAAAGAGCAGGTCTTTCAAGCAGTTCACTTCATCGTGTGCTACCTCACCGTCAGCCCAGGCTGCGGCGATAATTACTTTGCCAAGTGTTAAATAAAAGTTTGCATCGGACATATTCGCCTCCACTAAGATTTAATCTGGCCAATTCCAAGCCGTTCAATTATAACCAACTAAGGAAGTACTGGCAGGTCCTCACCGCCGTCCAGGATAATATGGGGGCACCGGCTACAAAATTGCGGTTCTAGGCTTGGATCTAAACGCTTAGGACATCCATGCAAAACACCGTGATTTTATCCAAATGTGGGGTTAATAATTGCCCTATACATAAAAGGGAACTTATGTTAGTATCTGGGCTCGAAGGTTGCATGTAAGTTCTGTCTGGAAGTCGTAAGATCAAGGCCTGAGCTGAATGCTCGGGCCGATTTGTTAGAAAAACCGACCACCGAGAACGAGACATAGCACCTAATTTGTAATTTGCCATAAGGAGGCAATATCTAATGTCGGAACGAGTTCTTGGAACGGTTAAGTGGTTCAATGGTAGCAAAGGCTACGGCTTTATTGAGCGCGAAGATGGTGACGATGTATTTGTCCACTATTCAGCAATCTTGGGTGATGGCTTTCGCAATCTAGATGAAGGCCAGCGCGTGGAGTTCACAGTTGAACAAGGTCCCAAGGGACCCCAGGCCGCAAGCGTAACGATCGTATAAGCTCTCTGAGCTGATCACAGAAAGCCCCCGCACAGCGGGGGCTTTTTTTATTGGTATTGAAACGATGTAGGCATTCCCTAATGTCGTTTCGAGAGGGCTGTGAAATGGCGATGGGAGGATACCATGTAGGAGCTTGTCATGCTGAACGAAGTGAAGCATCTCGTTCTTTGAATTGACGGGTGCCGCTTGCCAGCAACGGGATTCTTCGTCGCTGTGCTTCTCAAGAATGACATTGGCCAGGAACCTATCATTTCGAGCGAAGCGAAGCAATCTCCTCGCAAGAAACGAAGAGATTGCCACGTCGCCCTTGCGGACTCCTCGCAATGAAACAGAGTAAGGATTATTTCCCATTCGCTCAGTAAATGTAAATTTATAACCTGGCTCGAAGCACAAGTACTTTCGTAGGATTACGCAGGGCAAAATGCGGAGGTACGCTAGGCAGTGTCGAAGACCTACTCAATGGAGAGATCTTTCGACACATCCGACCTCTTCTCACTAATTTCGAGCATCCCGCGAAGCGGGGAATCCAGGAAATGATCCAATATCTGTGGGTTATGTTTAATTCGTTCTGCTGTGGTGGTCGCGCTGCACCTTGGAATAAGGCGGCTTGCGTGGAATACAATTCGCGCCAAGAATGGGCATCATGCGTCGCTGGTTGATTCTCCTCGTCCCCTTTGGGCTGCTCTTGTTGGCGATAGGTTTTGGCGGTGGTTTAGTTTGGGCGCACAGGCCCACCCCCACGCCGACGGCGACGATTAAACCAACGCTCGCTCCTTCCCAAACACCTACAATAACCCTTACCCCGAGCACAACACCCACGCCGACATTTACACCCACACCCACTTTTACGTCGACAATCACACTTACCCCCACAGTCACGTATACGCCAAGTATCACACCTACACCCACCGCCACACCGGAACTCCGCGGTAGTGTCATTGTCCAGGCAAACTGCCGCTATGGCCCCGGCTCCGCCTATCTCTATGAATGGGGGCTCTACCCTGGCAACCGTGTCACGGTCCTTGGCCGCAACCAGGAAGGCACCTGGGTCTACGTGGATCCCTGGACCTATATGGACT
>SOJU01000134.1 GCA_004376465.1 Anaerolineales bacterium
TGCATATCTCCCCAAAAACGTGGGTAAAGTCCCAAAGTCAAAATGCCTAAAAATGCGGCGAATTTTCCCATGCGGGGTGCAGCGAACCAATATAAAACCCCCAGTAACAATCCGCTTATTAAAATCTTTGGTAGATGAAAGGCATCAATTGGATCCATTATCCCCAAACGAAAAGCTAATGCTTCCGTTGAAAGAGCAGAAGCTGTATCGGCAAAGGGTGGGAATTCATAGGGATGATTACGCCATGGGGAATCGAACAGGTTTGGAACTCGTTGGTGAATTGGCAGGTCAGGTTCCTTGAAGTTAAGGTAAACCGGGTTGCGCGTAGCGAAATAATGGAGATATCTTTCACCGAAGAAAAGATTGCCCAAGCCTTCATCCCAGGAGATGCTGTAATTTTTGAGCGTTATTATGCCCGAGATAATATAAATTATGACGAAAACGATGATCCAAAAACCAGTCTTACCGAGATTTGCCCTTAGTCCAGATTTTTCCATTGTGATTTTACCGATGTCTGACAATGAGATATATATTGGATTTATCTTATCGTTAGTACTTTTTCAACTGGATATTGGTTTATCTTTCAAAGTGCGCACCATGACCTGGTCGTATGGCACACTTTAAAGTGCTTCCGGAGTCCGAGCTAGGCAATATTCCCAATTCGAATCACCCAGATTTTGAGCCCAATCTGTACCAATCAAGTGAGAACGTTGATTTGGATTCACCCTTCTTTCCGTTGACGGTTGAGATAACTAAAAAATATAGAAAAAGAAAACTGGGCATGATCTGAGTGACCAATCGTTCGATTGAAGTACTCAAATGCCAGTTCAGATCTTTGGGTGTGAGCAAATAAATGAAGAAGTATATGATCCCTAAGAACATAATCCTGAGGGTTAAAAAGAGGATTCCCCGCGTTAGCATCGTGGGAAATGAAATTCCAACAATGATTCCGTATATTATCAGAAGTGGCAAAACAGGGACAATTAGATTCCCATAATTCATAAATTGGTTTCTGGCGAACCTTAGAATGGTCAAGTATCTGGAAACGGAGAGAACCTTGGCTTTTATTGTGGTCAGATCCAAGCTGGTGAGGATATCACCGGGAGGTGCATAAGCGATTTTGAAATACACGGTTACCAATAAAACGGGTAGTAATCCGATAAGGAGGTATCCCCACCATTTAGCGGATTGAGACAATTTATTGCGTGATACCAAATCCAGGAGCAGTTTCGACAGAGTTATGGAAATGAGAAATGCCCATCCCTCGTTTTTGGTCCACAGCGATGCGCCTGTCAGGAATCCAGCTAATATTAAATATTTTTGTTTGTTCGTGGATCTCATATCACCGAAAAAAATTAGTGCATTCGCGGCTAAGAAATAATACGCAATTGGAATATCTGCATACAGTTTAAAACTGAGGGACATGAAAACAACCACCAATCCCACGATCCCGGCAATTATGCCTTGAAGATTGCCTCTGAAAATTCTTACAGACGTAGCCAATAACCCCACCAGAGATAATTGGAAGACCAACCCCAAAAGAATAGGTACGAGAACAGAACGATCGCCAAGGATTACCCACATCCTGGCAACATTTAGTGGTAAAAGCAATGGGTAATCCGGGTGACTCCAGGCAATCGCTTGGGAAAAACCCTTCAACCATTCACCACCAGAGGCGATGAAGCCAGCCCGCAGATTCCAGATTGCCCAGGCGTCCCAATCTCCAAATGGGGTCTGGAAACTCTCCCTTTGCCAGGCCTCCAGGAAATTCAAAATTACGATGATGAAAACTAACGTCGCGATAATAGTTAGCAGATTGATGGTTGGAAGTTTTTTTTGCTTAGAATTTGGGTCGTTCCCTTTCATTCGCTTCCACGAGAAATAGTATGTAAGCGTCAAAATAACTACAATAATGGATTCAATAAATAACAATCCAATAATGGCACGATCTGGTGTGAAGATTACACTCCACAAAAAATAAATGCAGGATACAAGAGCAAAACCGATTCCAGGGGCGAGAAAAAGCTTCCATAGATAACCAATCCTGACGCGCCCGTCAGAATAGTTGGGAAGAAGTAGCAGAAGGATAAGGTAACCGATTAAAATGGGGACGGATAACGCCAGAAGATTTACAAGGTCCATGGAATGTTATGGCTGCTTTGGTTTCTGAAGTAGAATGAAATTGCCACATTTCTTGACAGGCGTTAGATCATGTGTATCATCAAGTTCCCTGAGCTGATCTTCATTCAACGTTGTACCAATGTACCAGCTGTGGAGGCTTGGTGAGGAGATCCTATCCTGTGTTTCCATCAGTATTACGAGCCTGGGGGCTAAGAAATATTGGCTGCGGTAATACAATGCCAGATTATTTGAATTAGTTGGATCATCGAAAGGGTTACCAATGAATAGGACATCCTCATCTGTAGGTATGTGTTCCTCGAGGCAATTATAGTCCCTGGCTTTGTTGAGATTGATCTCCCGGTTAATGATTTCGGAAATATTTGGGTACGGATCATTTAATGAGATCAGCACAATAAACAACAAACCAAGGATGGCTATTCTTTTACGATCGAACCAACTTTTTATTTGCATGGGTGAGATATTGTTGAATTATTAAGCGGGATGAATCCAATTGGAAATGGACGTGCATTATGGATAACTATAGTATATCCATTTTTCCCAGAATCCATTGATGAATAAGTACAGTTGTATCTATTCATAACCTGGATTGTGGTTTATTCATTAAGATCAGATCTTCATTCCCACTTATCACGGATAATTGGTTAAGAGTTTAATTTTCTCTCTTTCAGCACCTAAGTGCTCCTTCTCATAATACTTCATACTTTAAGCTCCCCCTTGTGGGCGGTCTCGCTCAAGGAGAGGGCAGAAGGTCATGGCTATAAGTTTACTTACTATAAATGTTTCTTAGATAAACCACAAAGTATATTCTATCAACTCATCCCCCAGTAAAAAGTGATTATTTTCTCCTGGCATTCATCTGGTTTTACTGAAGAGATCCAACCGTGACCTTTTTCCGGTTCTTCCCACAAATCCTGCGGATATCAAGCTGCATCATAATATGCGCGGATGAGATCTGGACCGCGGCCTCTTTCAGACGAGATCAAGAGTATTGGTCGCCGAGCGATCTTGCTGATCGATCCCTGTATTCCAGCTGCAGGGGCTACCCCACTGGCCGCACTCTGCAGATATTCCCCAAGCCACAAGCCTGGGTAGATGAACAGTTTGTGTAGGGAAAATCCTCGCGGCATGGGGTGATCAACTAGCACAGCAGGAGAAGGATCTTCAGCGCTCACCGCTTTGATGGCATTGTTTTCAGCAGCAGCTCTGATCGTGATCTGCCACCCAGGGGAGAATCCTAGCCCGCCGATCTGGTTCGGGTCGACATCTGGACGGGAGAGCATATAATCGAATGCACTATTATGTCATTTACCTCCAGCCAGCCCAGGTGCCCAAGTCCCCGGAGGAACGCCCGTGAGCACGCAGGTCATACATCAGCACCCCGAAGTCGTGGTCAATGAGAAGCGAGGCAGCTGGCATCAGATCCATCTAGTTTCCACCTATCCCATGGGTGAGTATCCCAGTTGGGCCTTTTCGGGTTGGCATAAACCAACCAGAGAACATACAGCCGTTTCGACTCGAGAAGACCGCATCTTCAAACGCCACCGAATTTTGATTTGAATGAGTGGAGAGAATGGGTGTATACATTGGGTTAAGAGAACGGTACACATTGCATATGTGACTCTACTGCAAGAACCCAAGCAAATCTGATGTGTTGGACGCAAAAAACAGTTTTCTGATGGCAGAAAAAATAAAAGAAAAAACCTGATCTACTTGATAGCGCCAAATTCTTCGTACATTAACATAGATTGCGGAAGCAATCACCATAGAAGCAATGCGAAACTGTCCCCGAACCGGCAACTTACCTGCTGGGAAGGGGTGCTTGATGGAACGGACTGTAGCTTCAATTGCGGCACGTAAGTTTTGCCCAGAATCGTTGTGCTCCAAAAAAACTTTGCGTCGATGGGCAGCCTTGACTTGCTTCAAGGTAAACGATAACAGAAAACGTTTGTCTCGCTTTTGGGGTTTGGCTCTACAGCGCCCATCTTTTTGGAAAGGACAAGCAGAACAGATTTCCGGATCGAAGTGAGCCTGCAAGCCAGTGGTTCTGGCGGTTGTGATGGGCACATTTTGCCTGTTGGGGCAGGTGATGCGTGTCGGATTGCCATTCTGATCGAACTGGATATCAAAATCCGAGAGATGAAGTTTGTGAGGGTCTGGCTTGCGACCCCGGATGGCAGTCTGAATGAGTTTCACAGGCTGACCTTCGAGAGCGGAATCGCTCGCCTCTCCGCCAAAGCCACCATCCGTCATCAAGATGTCCAGGTCGGTGCGTTCCTGTAAATTGGGTAAGGCTTCTGCTAACAATTGACTGTCATCGGTGTTGTTGGGTGCTACCTGCACTTTTGTGATCAACTGGAGATCATTCTCCGGATTGCAGGTTTCGGTAATGTTGGCTACGTAACCCTTGTAATGAACGTTGCCTTTGGTCCGATAGCTGGCTTCCAGGTCATCTAATGATTGCAGGCTGCTTGAAGCCAACTCCTGGTTCTCTTTTGGACACACGCTATGCTCGATCATGTTGAAGTTCTCAGTGAAGATGCGTTCCAGAACTTGATAGGCTTTTTCGCTGCCATACGCATCTTTCAGTTCTGTCAGCAGTTGGTAGATCACCATCCCAACTTGCTTAAGATGTTCCTGGACCGCTTCTTTGCCCTTCACCCGGTAAGTATAGTGTCCGGCTGTATCTTTAATGTAGGGCGCAAAGCTTTCCGCAAGTCGGTTCTGATCCATTTCTCTCAAGACTCGATGGACGCGCTGAATAGCTCCTACCAGCAATTGTAGACGGCTGGCATTCACTATGTTACTCGCAATTTGAGTGGAATCCATTCGCTGCATTCCAGTGTGCACCTGCAATTCCAGAATCTGCGCATCTGTGATGTGCTCAAAGGCTTGTTCCAGCAGGTTGATCCCGGTTTCCAGGTAGTATTTGCTCAGGCGCTCACGAAAGTAGTACAGCGTGCGGATGGCAAAGTCTCCATCACCTAAACGGTCATAGCCCAGTGCATAGCGCACCTGAAGGTTGAAACAAAAGTTTTCGTACAACTCTGCATCGCTCCAGCCAAAAGCCGCCTTCAAGACTTCTAGCCCAACCAATACGTTCACAGACACATTTGGGCGCGATGCTTTATCGGAATACAAGACCGCAAAAATTTCTTCGTCAATCCGAATGAAGAATACATGGTAAAAAGTGTCAGCCCATGACCCTTTCAGAAGTTTCAACTGCTTCTCTGGTAATTGGCTGATCTCACTGATCAGTGCTGGTTGTAGGTGCTTTGTGTTTTCCTTGAACATGTTACTATTATATTAAAGTTTTCCCATCTTGAGGAGGGTCCAGTACCCTTTTTGCAGTGAAGTCATATAAGCAATTCGTTAATTACTCTAATAAAGAACAATGCGTGGGCATGAGCGT
>SOJU01000199.1 GCA_004376465.1 Anaerolineales bacterium
CCATCGACCTCACGGATGTGAACCGTGCGCTCTAACCAGCTGAGCTACGCGCCCGTGAAGCGATTATAGCAGAGCCGAGAGGTTGTCTCAAGATTTGCGGGTCATCATAATAACTAGGGTAGGGCTTCTCTCATCGGTCTCAGCAGAGAAAAATCCGGAGTAATCGTATCTCGCGTTTCAAAAATGCCAGGTAAGACCGAAGCAATCTCCCTCGGTCTGTTGCACAATAATCGCTTTTGATAAAACATCTCGCTGCCCTGAGAACAAGCGTTTGTTCCTGCCTTCTCGCAGACCCAGAAAAAAATGAGGGCTATAATACTGTCCATTGCATTAAATTTATGGATTGCAATTCCATAAAGTAACGTAAATTTATGGATTACAACTCCATAATTTTTGACAAATTTATGGAGTTCATGTATATTAAGAACATGATTGGACGTGCTTATGAACCGCTGGATGAATACCTTGAGCCCAACAAGGTGCTCATCATCTATGGCCCACGCAGAGTCGGGAAGACCACCCTTCTGCAAACATATCTCTCCCGTACAAGGTTGAAGTATAAGTCGGCGGTTGGAGATGATGTTCCCACCCAGCGACTTTTGAGCTCCAGAAACGTGAATTTGATAAAAGAGTATCTCGAGGGCTATGAACTTTTCGCCCTCGATGAGGCGCAGTACATACCGAATATCGGTCAAGCCTTGAAGATCATAGTAGACCAGATCCCCGGTATACATGTGTTTGTCACAGGATCCTCTTCTTTTGAATTGGCGGGGCAAGTGAGCGAACCGCTGACTGGGCGGAAGCGAATACTCAAGCTATACCCTTTCGCCCAAACTGAGTTGCTTTCGTTGCACAATCGCTTTGAACTTAGACAAGAGCTTGAAGAACGGTTGATCTTCGGCTCATATCCAGACGTCGTTACGGCGCGAACAATCAAAGCCCGTATCGAGGCGGTGAGCGAGATTGCCAACTCCTATCTCATGAAAGACATCCTGGCATTTGAACGAGTGAGAAATTCAGGCAAGATATGGGACCTTCTGAAGCTGCTTGCGTTTCAAGTGGGAAGCGAGGTCTCGCATAATGAGCTTTCGCGCTCACTGGGTGTCGATGTTAAAACTGTTCAGCGGTATATTGACCTTCTTGAAAAATCGTTTGTCTTGTATCGTCTCAGCGGTTTCAGCCGCAACTTACGAAAAGAGGTTACACAAAAGGCAAAGTACTTCTTTCTTGACAACGGCATCCGTAATGCCATCATTGCCCAATTTAATCGTCTAGACCAGCGCGACGATGTCGGACAGCTTTGGGAAAATTTTATGACCATGGAACGCATCAAGTACCTGACCTATGCTTCTGAAGTCGCAAATCTCTACTTTTGGCGCACCTATTCCCAGCAGGAGATCGACCTCGTAGAAGAGAGGGGACAGCAACTTGATGGCTATGAATTCAAATGGTCGCCGAAAAAGGCAGTGAAGGCTCCTCTGGAATGGATCAATAATTACCCAGGAGCAAGCTTCACAGTTGTCACGCGTGAAAACTACCAAAAGATAGTATTCCCATAATTTATCGAGATTACAACGTGGGCACCAAAGTGTTTTTGCGCCCTTTCATTACATTGCTAGGTCTTCCCTTTTGTCCTCTCCTCTCCCCCAATGTTATAATGCCGCGAGGAGGGAGCCGGTGATTGAACTCAACATCCCTGGACGCGGTCTTATCCAACTAAATCATCTCGTATCCGATGTCAACGGGACTCTCGCTCTCGATGGGCAGCTGCTCGAAGGTGCCCCAAAAGCTTTGCTCGCATTGGGCGACCGGCTACAGCTCCATCTGCTCACCGCCGACACCCACGGTCGCCAGGCGCAGATCGATGAACGGCTCGGTTTGCAGGCTGTGCGGATACCGCCGGGCGGCGAGGCAGAAGCGAAGGCTGCTTACGTTCACGATCTGGGCGCGGAGAATGTCGTTGCCCTCGGACAGGGCGCCAACGACGCCGGCATGCTGCACGAAGCCGCAATCGGCATCGCTGTTGCCTCGATTGAAGGGCTGGCAATCGAGTCTCTAACTTCCGCCGACGTAGTTGTCCCAGACATCATCGCCGCATTTGAATTACTCGAGCACCCCACACGCCTGGTCGCCACACTAAGACGATGAGTACAAATATGAGCGAACCACTCGATCCACTCCAGACTCATTCCCGAGCCCGCCGCAGGCGAGCGCGCCGCATGCTCACCCAGCTTCGTGCCGACGAACGCGAGACATTTCTCGAAAACCTCGCTCAAATCGTCTCGCCGAATGTCGGCTTTTTCATTTTCGCGCTGCTGGCAGGGCTCCTGATCGGCGTCGGTTTCCGCTTCGAACAGCGAGCCTTACTCTTCGCTGGCGCGCTCGTCGCCCATCAGATGGGGCCGCTCATGGGCCTCGCACTTTCGGCGGTAACTGGCTCACCTCGTTTCTTCCTGCGCATGCTCACCAGCTTCGCTGTCGCCGGGCTGCTGGTTGCCGTAACCGCCGGCCTTGCGGGCGGCCTGGCAACAGGATCAGAGTCATCTTTCCTGCTCGCTTACGGGCACACAGAACTCAACCTGATCGACTTCAGCCTGGTTATGCTTGGCGCAGGCCTCCTCGCATATTATCTGGCGCGTGAAGAACGGTTGGCCCCTCTTGCGGGAGCGGCAGTCGCTTACGAATTATTCCTGCCTCTCGGTGCCGCCGCCATCGGGCTGCTGCGCGCCGAGCCTGAGCTATGGCAGGGCGCCGCGCTCACCTTCGCTCTGCACCTGGCATGGGCGATCGTCGTCGCCGTCGCCGTGCTGGCCGCCCTCGGGTTCCGGCCCCTGACCGGCGCTTCTCGTTCTCTGGTCGCAGCTATGGCGCTCATGGGTCTGGTGGCAATCCTCAGCGCAGTCGGTCTGGGCGCCTCGGTGATGGCGATTCTCCCCACGCCCCCGCCCACACCAACCGCTACGACAACCCCCACTGAAACGGCCACCATAACCAGCACACCAACGATCACGCCCACAGCTACGATCACCGGCACACCCACTAAAACTCCGACGCCCACCGTGACACCCACCCCCACCCCGCAGCCTGGTCGCGTGAACAACACCGGCGGCACCGGAGCAGTTGTTCGGGTTGTATCCGACCCACTGAGTGCACACATAGGCTTTGTCGAGGAGGGCAGTTCCATTCTCCTCCTAGCAGGTCCTAAACAGGTCGGGGATTTTTCCTGGTGGTACATTCGCTTCACAACGAAGTTCGGCGAAACCTTTGAGGGGTGGCTTCTGGGCGACTACGTCTCAACAGCAACCCTCACTCCATCACCGACTCCCTGACGGTATCCGCTTTCAACAACCCCTACGCTGAATAATCAGGCGAACCAGTCTTTGGTTCCTGTGTTGGGGCATCCTTTCACCTTGATGGTTTCATTGAGCGAACGCTGATCTCGGCGGGTGAACCAGTACGCCTTGTCATGCATTCGCTTTTCTACAAAAACAAGTTCCCGGCGCAGCTCATACGCCATCCACTTCGCTCTTGACCTCCTGTGGCCACCCTGATAAACTCGTTATTGAAAATTATTTTCATTATGACAAAAACAAAGTCATCCAGGCAGATACTGTCAGACTTGAAAAGCGCGGGGTACCGACTCACACAATCGCGCGCTGCGGTCGTGCGCGTCATCGATGAAGCCAATGGATGGCTGCGGCCCGAGCAGGTGCATGCGCAGGCAAAGAAACACTGCCCCTCGATCGGGTTGGTGACGGTATATCGCACCCTGGCGCTCCTGGTAGAACACGGCTATATCCGTCGCATCCACTTCGATGACAAATGCCACGGATACGCCAGGGTGGAATTAAGTCATGGTCACCATCTCGTGTGTCGTGGCTGTAGTCAGACGGTCGAGATCGCGGGGACGGAAGACCTTAAACCGCTTATGAAACAAGTTCAAAAGGAGACCGGATTCGTCATTGAAGATCATCTGCTTGAACTGGTCGGTTTGTGCCGTGAGTGCCAGCCCAATCCAACACGACCACGCAGCCGTCATGGGTGACCGAGTTATGCAAACCATACAAATCCAGACGAGCGGTTTAAAAACTCATCCACCGCTTTTCGCGATGTACACACAAATATAGGGGCTTTAGACAATGCTATCCCGGAAACGACTCGCCCGCTCGCAAATATTAATTTTGATCCTCGCTGCCATAGTAGCAGCGTGCTCGGGCGGGGCAGAGAACGCTGCCAACGGCTCTACATACCACACGGATCTCATCCTCACGCAGCCAGAAGATCTCAAAGCCGCTCAGCTCCAGGGTGACCGTCCTTTACAAATGGTGGCGACAACCAGCATCGTCGCCGATGTGGTCGCCAACGTAGGCGGGGAGGCCATCGAGCTCGACGTGATCATCCCGCGCATGACCGATCCACATGGCTACCAACTTACCCCGGGCGACCTGAGAATGCTCCACGACGCGGATGTGGTCTTCATTAATGGTCTGGGGTTGGAAGAGTCGCTGGAACAATCACTGTCTCAACTTCCAGAAGACATACCCATAGTTTCCCTCTCGGAGGGGATACAACTCCGTGAGTTCACCTTAGAGCGGGCAGATACAGACGCGGATCATGATCCGGAAGCCCACGCGGCCACCGGGGTTGACCCCCACGTCTGGTTCGATCCGCTGAATATAGGCGTCTGGACCGATAACGCGGCGCAGTCCCTTTCCGCACTCGATCCTGCAAACGCGGCCACCTTCCAGGCAAATTCCGATACCTACCACAATCAACTTGAAGATCTCCACAATTGGATACTGACCCAATTGGAGGAAATCCCACATGCCGACCGCAAACTCGTGACCGATCATCTGTTTATGGGATATTTTGCCCAACGCTATGATTTCGAGATCATCAATGCTCTGCTCCCCGCCTTCAGTTCTGCGGCTTCGCCTTCCGCACAGGAATTGGCTGGCATCCAGGATAGTATTCGCCAATCCGGCGTACAGGTGATCTTCATTGGAATATCATCTAATAGGCGGATCGCAGAGCAGATCGCCGGGGATACCTCGGTGGCTGTGGTTCCACTCTATACGGGATCCCTCAGCGAGCTCAATGGACCTGCCGACACTTACCTTTTATTCATGCAGTACAATGTGCGCGCGATCGCCACTGCTTTGAAATAGCGCCCAAAAAAGCAATCGCGATCCGGGACTCAACAAATGACGAACATCATTAGCCACTTTCAAGAACATGACGCCGGCGCATTGCCGATCCAGCTGCACAATGTCTCCCTGCGCTATAACGGCATCAGCGTGCTTGAAGAGATCAATGCAGACATCCCCGCCGGAGAACACATCGCTGTCGTTGGACCAAACGGCGCGGGCAAAACCACCCTTATGAAATTAATCGCCGGCCTCATCGAACCAACACATGGCGAGATCAATATCTTTGGCCATGGGCCGGGCGGTCACATTTGCATAGCATATGTCCCTCAACGCAGCCAGGTCGATTGGGATTTCCCGGCTAACGTTGCCGAGGTCGTAATGATGG
>SOJU01000036.1 GCA_004376465.1 Anaerolineales bacterium
AATTCTTTCGGCAATTAGAGCCCTCAAGGGGAATTGAACCCCTGACCCCGTTCTTACCAAGAACGTGCTCTACCGTCTGAGCTATGAGGGCTTGACCCACAGTCCCGAATTGTCATCACAAACCGAGCCTGAGTGGGCGGTGACGGATTCGAACCGCCGAAGGCAACGCCAGCTGATTTACAGTCAGCCCCCTTTGGCCACTTGGGTAACCGCCCATTGCCCTATTTAGGTCAGCAAATGCCTTCCGCAGCAGCATCGCTCCAGTACAAACTAAACGACACAGCAAGCCGACGATGGGAGTCGAACCCATAACCTACCACTTACAAAGCGGTTGCTCTGCCATTGAGCTACGTCGGCATGATAATAAAATGCGCCTCACCTGCTCGGCGCTGTCTTATTATACCAGACTCCCTTGCCGACTTTGCTCGCCGAGTCTACCAAGATTCAGAGGCATCGTCAATGGAAATGAGCATCGCAACACGTTCACTGAGTGTTCGAAACTTCGAAACCGCGCCGCTCCAAGATGGCGTAAAGAGCAATAGCGCCCGCCACGGAGGCGTTCAATGATTCGATTTCCCCTCGCATAGGAATCCTGAGAAGGAAGTCGCATGATTCCCTAACCCTACGGCGCATTCCTGATCCCTCACCGCCAACGACCAGCCCCAATGGACCTTTAAGATCCGCGTCCCAATAGATCGATGCTTCTGGCGCATCCTCTAAGCCGGCAACCCAGAGATCTGCTTTTTTTAGACGCTCGATTGAATCGGCCAGGTTACCCCGAGCGATGATCATGTGCTCGCTCGCCCCGGAAGATGCGCTGACCACTGCCGGTGTGACAGAGGCGCTCCTGCGCGCAGGAATGACCACGCCGTGGACACCTACGGCTTCTGCTGTGCGCAACAGTGTCCCTAGATTCTGAGGGTCCTGAATCATATCTAAAAGAAGGATCCAGGGGGGTTCTCCTCGCTCTGCGGCAAGTTCCAGCATCTCCTCGACTGACCCGTATTCGAAGGGATCAACAATCGCCACAACCCCCTGGTGATTAGGGCGCTCTCTATCCAACGAGGTCCTCGGGACACGTTTAATTCGTATTCCACTCGCCCGCGCTAAATCGTTGATCTCAACGAGGAGCCCTCGCTCGATAACCCCTTCGGCGAGTTGAATTTGATGGATTCGGCGCCGTCCTGCCCGCATTACTTCTCGAACCGGGTTGCGCCCGTATATTGTTTCTTCTCTATTCCCGCTCATATCTATGAACTTATGGTCCATTACCTTCTGGATAGAAATTCGCCCCAGCTCTTGATCAAACTGGGGCGTCGTAGTGTACATGCTCGGCTAGCGGACTCTCCAAACCGTCCCCCCCTTGCCATCTTCCAGTGATACCCCCAATTCACTTAATCGGTCGCGTATCCTATCCGAGAGCTCAAACTGCTTGGTAGTTCGCAGCTCCCTTCTGATTTCCAGGAGCAGGTCAATGAAAGGTGCAGCCTCTGCATCCAGTCGATCTTTTTGAGTAAGCGATAATCCAAACACACCCGCCAATTCACAAAGAACATCCTGCGCAGCGCTCAGATTCTCCTCGTCGATCCCAGCCGTCCTCGCTTCATTGATCGCCCTGACCAGTTCAAAAAGATGCCCCAGTGCTCCAGCGCTGTTGAAATCATCATCCATCGCAGTTTCAAAACCAATCCGGGCTTGTTCTGCTGCTTGGGCCAGGATACCCGCTTCACCTGGGTCGAGATCGGGAAGGGGGGAGGCAGAACGCAAGCCGCCCTTCAACCTCTCGAGAGCGTGAGCCGCTTGCTCGATAACATCCTCATTATAAGTAAGCGGACTGCGGTAACTTGCGTTCAAAATCAAGAGTCGCAGGACATCCGCATCGAACTTCCCTAGAAATTGTTCGACGGTATAAACGTTACCGGTTGACTTCGACATATCCTCGCCACTGAGTTGCATCATGCCATTGTGCACCCAATAACGAGCGAAGGTTTTATCGGTATAGCTTTCTGATTGAGCAATCTCATTCTCGTGGTGCGGGAAAATAAGGTCGTTCCCGCCACCATGAATATCGATTTGATCTCCCAGATGATGCAGGCTCATCGCCGAGCACTCAATATGCCATCCCGGTCTTCCCGGTCCCCACGGACTTTCCCACGTGGGTTCTCCAGGTTTGCCCGCCTTCCACAGAGCAAAATCCGCAGGGTCTTCCTTCCGGTCATCAATTCCAAGGCGAGCACCTGCGCGCATATCTTCCAACACTCGTCTTGAGAGACGTCCATAATCCTCGTCTTTCGCTACTCGGAAATATACGTCCCCGTCTACGTCGTACGCATACCCTTTATCCATCAGCCCCTTTATCACACCGACGATGGTTTCGATCTCGGTGGACACTCTCGGGAAGACATGTGCGGGCAGGACATTAAGTTCTTTCAAGTGCTGATCGTATTCGTCGATGTATTGCTCCGCGAGATCGAGAGGGTCGACGCCAAGATCCTGAGCGCGTAGGATTACTTTGTCATCGACGTCCGTGTAGTTCATGACATGTTGAACATCATACCCTTTGTATTCAAGGTACCGGCGGATCACATCGAAGACAATCGATGACATTGCATGACCGACATGCGCCTTGTCATACACCGTAGGCCCACAGACATAGAGCCGGACCTTTCCGGGATCCAGTGTCTCAAACTGCTCTTTCTTGCGGGCCATGGTGTTATAGATCGTCAACGTCATCGAACCTTACTCCTGAGCGTGAGCGTTCTCGTCTTTCATCTTAAGACGGGCGAAAATCATCCTGCCTGCGGCTGTTTGCAATACTTTTGTGACATTTACCAGAATCACACTGCCAATTTGCATCTCGCCATCTTCGATGACGACCATTGTTCCATCGTCAAGGTAGCTAACCCCCTGTCCGGCTTCTTTACCTTTTTGTATGACATCCACTTCAAGCGTCTCGCCTGGCAGAAAAACCGCTTTCACCGCGTTCGCTAACTCGTTGATATTCAATATAGCAACACCCTGCAATTCGGCGACACGGTTCAGGTTGTAGTCGTTGGTTAGGACTTTGCAGCGAAGTTGTTTGGCGAGGACCACCAACTTATCGTCCACCTCCCGTACGCCTTCCACATCTAAATCTGTGATGCGCATTGAGATAAGCGGATCTTTTTTAAGCCGGTTGAGTATATCCAACCCCCGGCGACCACGCTGTCTCCTCAATCCATCGGATGAATCTGCGACGTGTTGAAGTTCGTTCAAGACAAACGATGGCACCAGCATAGGGCCGGCAATGAAGCCTGTGCGGGCGATATCAGCAATCCGCCCATCAATTATCACGCTGGTGTCCAGCAATACGCTATTGTTATCACCCGAAAGATCTTGATCTCCCTTGCTCAATGACCCAAAACGGGACCCAACCATGTTGAAAATTTCGTTCTGGCGCGTTGTAAAAATGGTTATACTTAGATAGCCGATGAGAATGGCGGCTATGAAGGGCAGCAACTCTCCAAACGGTTTGGGCAATAGTGAAAGGGGAAAGGAAATTAGCGCCCCGACAACCAGGCCAATGATCAACCCGAACAATCCGGCTACCATTGTCTTTAACGAAATTGTTGAGAGTTTGGTGCGGATGGCGTTCATTGGGCGTGTGGTCAGAAACGGCGTTACAACTAGCCCCAACAACGCGCCAACCATTCCAAACACAATAGCCCAAAGAACAGGTTGATCTCCAGCAAGATTCCCCAGCGTTGTCCCAAGGTAGACGCCGCCAACAGACAAAGCGATCATTCCAAGAATTCGAGCAATAAAGTCAACACTCATGATTAAATCCCTTCTATCAAAATATATAAATAAAAACAGGGTCGACACCCGGTTTCGGTGTCCACCCATATGGGAAGGCGCATCCAAAAATATCCGTTCTAATGTCCCCCGCAAAACCTAAGTCCATCTAAACAAAATAATGCGGGGCATAAGATAATAAGGATGAAACCGGGCAGAGGGAGCAAGATTGAAACAATAATGTTCTCCCCCGCATTTTTAATAATACCATGTAGGGAAACGGAGTGTCAACGCGTTGTCCTTCCCTGAACTGGTCTCACCGTCCCATTGAGATTTACGCTGATCATCTGCTGCAAGCGAGAAGCGTCTCGTATTCAAAGAGCTCCGGGGAATTTCCGAACCGGGAACCGAGTTCTGGGCGTACGCGAACAGCTTCGCCTCAATTACACCTTTAACACTTGGTCTCGCCGATTCGCACATACTCCCGACGATCAAGAGCCGGGAACTCAAGCTCAAATTAGGGCGCAGAGCCGCTCCGCCTCAACTCACAAGAACTGCGCCTGTACTACCCCTCGGTTCAGACCGGCTGAGCGCCAGCCCCCTTCAATTCGTATTCGCGTGATTCAACCGAGCTCTCAGAGTGACTTCTCTCACTTCTGTTCAATATCAACACGGGTTTATAATGATGGCGGTTTGTCCCGCCTGCTGGGTGCTTGACCCCGAATAATCGAACATACCTTCCAGCCCTTGGCTAGCGCGGCCAGTTCAATCTCAAGCAAACGCTTTCCAAGACCCAATCTAAAAGGATCAAAAGAGATGAGCGACACGGGATCCTCAAACGGCAAACAGAAATCTAAGGTACATCCAAGCGGCGATGACCGCTACGTAGCACTCGATCGCACGATGAAGCGCTTCCATAACGAGAAGGATGCACTGCTCGAAGTGCTCCACTCCGCGCAGGAAACTTTCGGCTACCTGTCTGAAGAGCTTCTCTTCTACATTTCTAACCATTTGCATGTGCCTTTGAGTCAGGTATACGGTGTCGCTACTTTCTACCATCTCTTCACCTTTGAACCGCAGGGCAAGCATAATTGCATTGTTTGCACGGGCACAGCCTGCCACGTCAAAGGCTCCTCAGAAATCGTCGAAAAGATGTCCGCCGTACTTAGCATTCCCGTCGGCAAAACCACCGAAGACGGGTTGTTCAGCCTCTCGACGGCCCGCTGCTTAGGATGCTGCGGTCTCGCTCCCGTTGCCGTGATCAACGGCGAGATACAAGGAAAAGCTACACCGGAGACGATCGCCAAAAAAGTGGGGCTAATCTTGGCGGACGAGATGGTCGTTCAGGATCAAGAGGAGGCCGGATGAGCCGCGATAAGCTTGATCAAATAGCTGAGAAGGAACAGGCGCGTCAATCCCAATTTGACAAACGTGTACATTGCTGCATCAGCACGGCTTGTCTATCCGCCGGGGCGGGTCGTACGATCCAAACCCTGCGCGACTCGGTCGATGCCGCCCCGACCGGGGACGAGGTCGAAGTTGTACAGACGGGATGTATGGGACTTTGCAGCCGTGGACCTCTCGTGCGTGTCCAGGAGAAGTCGGGCGAAGAGGTCTACTACGCCGACGTTGACTCTGAATGCGCGGAGGAACTTGTCGCCAAGACTGTGTCCTGGGATCAGGCGGAGGCGAAACAGCAGGAGCTCTCCCCGGAACTTCAGGCGGTACGCGACCGCCTCGAGACTGCCCGCAAAAAGAGATCGCTCAAGAAACATATTCTCTCTCCCGATCTTCCTTTCTTCACCAAGCAGTTCAAGGTAGTCCTCCGCGATGTGGGCTATGTCGACCCTGAGAAGCTCGAGGATTACCTCGCGCATGGCGGCTATGAAGCGCTGCACAAGGTACTCACCGAGATGAGCCCCGAGCAAGTGTGCGATGAGATGCTGCGCAGCGGCTTACGTGGACGCGGCGGAGCGGGTTTCCCCACTGGCTTGAAGTGGGGCTTCGTTCGTCGAGAAGAATCGGACGTCAAGTACGTCGTCGTCAACGGCGACGAGGGCGACCCGGGCGCCTATATGGACCGCACCGTGATGGAGGACAACCCCCATCAAGTTCTCGAAGGCATGATGATCGCCGCCTATGCTGTTGGTGCCAACCATGGTTATTTTTATATTCGTGCGGAATACCCCATCGCTGTGGATCGAATTCGCGGCGCCATTCGCGCCGCGCGACGCCACGGGATCCTAGGCAAATCCGTTCTGGGCACGGATTTCTCCTACAACGCCGATGTGCGCATCGGCGCCGGCGCCTTTGTCTGCGGCGAAGAGACAGCCCTGATGCACTCGATCGAGGGAAAGCGTGGTGTACCTCGCATGCGCCCACCCTATCCGTCTACATCGGGCCTGTGGGGTAAACCAACGGTGATCAACAACGTTGAAACCTTGGCGAGCGTCCCTGCGATCATCAAGAACGGCGCCGATTGGTATGCCCAGATCGGCACCGAGAAAAGCAAAGGCACGAAAGTTTTCGCCCTCGCGGGCCAACTCACCAACACCGGCCTGATCGAGGTACCCATGGGCATCACCCTGCGGGAGATCGTTTACGAGATCGGAGGCGACGTGCCCGGGGACGCCGAGTTCAAGGCCGCGCAGACAGGCGGACCAAGCGGCGGCTGCATCCCGAATACGCATATGGATACGCCCGTCGATTACGAGAGCCTGCAGGAACTGGGCTCGATCATGGGTTCGGGGGGATTGGTCATCATTGATAGCACAACGTCCATGCCCGAGTTCGCCCGCTTTTTCATGGATTTCTGCGTGGACGAGAGTTGTGGTAAATGCGTCCCTTGTCGAGTCGGCACCGTGCAAATTCGCACACTGCTGGACAAGATCATCGATGGGCGCGGCGAGCCCGAGGACCTCGATGATCTTGAAGTTCTCTGTCAACTTGTGAGATCGACAAGCCTTTGCGGTCTGGGCCAATCGACACCGAATCCGGTACTCAGCACGCTGCGCTTCTTCCGCCAGGAATACGAAGCGCTGATTCCATCGAGCGTCTGAGCGACAGCGAGCATGGCAATCCATTGACCGATAGGGAGTTCAACATGATCACCTTGAGCATCGACACAAAAACCATCCAGGTGGCGCCAGATACGAACGTACTGAAGGCCGCCCTCGACAACGGCATTCATATACCCCACCTGTGCTACCATCCCGAACTCAGCATCTCCGGAGGCTGCCGCCTTTGTTTGGTCGAAGTAGAGGGCCAAGATCAGCCTGTGCTGAGCTGCGGACTCACCGCAGCAGAGGGTATGGTCATTCAAACCCAATCAGAACAACTCAAGGAACTACGGCGAGGAGTCCTCGATCTCTTCATCTCCGATCACCCCCTCGATTGCGTGGTATGCGATAAGGCGGGATCCTGCACGCTACAGGAATACGCCTATGAGTACGGTCTTAAAGAGACGAGCTATGAGCCGACGGTCTCCTCTACTCTGTTTCAAGACGACAACCCCTTCTTCTTGCGCGATCATCAGTATTGCATCCTCTGCGGGCGCTGCGTGCGCGTGTGTGACGAAATCGTAGGTGTCCACGCAATCGATTTCGCCAATCGAGGCTTCGAAACTAACATCGCCACTCCGTATGACGGCCCGATGATCGACTCCACCTGCGTCTTCTGCGGTAACTGTGTACAAGTCTGCCCCACGGCGGCGTTGATGCCGGTATCTAGACTTCAGCGCGGTAGGGAATGGGATTTAGACCGCACTTTATCCGTCTGCGGCTACTGCGGTGTCGGCTGCCAGATCGAGTACGCCACCAAGGACGACGACATCATCTATGCCCAGGCTCCTGAGCATGGCACGGCCAACGGGCCTTTTCTTTGCACAAAAGGCCGATATGGATGGGATTTCGCCACCAACCCTGAACGCCTGAAGCAGCCCATGCTTCGTCGAGATGTCGCACATGAACTCGGACTGAGCGAAGAACCCTGGGAGCTGCCGGAAACCTCGCCGCTGGATATTCGTAAGCCCAATGTTGAGCAGTATTTCGTCCCCGTCGATTGGGACACAGCGCTCGAGTTCGTCTCCTCCCGGTTGAGCGAAATTACTGAAAGCCACGGCCCTGATTCGATCATGGGTCTGGCTTCTGCCCGCTGCACCAACGAGGATAATTACCTCTTCCAGAAATTCATGAGAGCAGTGATCGGAACCAATAACGTCGATCACTGTGCTAGGCTTTGACACAGCAGCACTGTTGCAGGCCTCGTGAAGGCCTTCGGTAGGGGAGCAATGACCAATTCCATCCGCGAGATCCGCGACGCAGATTGCATCTTCATCACCGGATCCAATACGGCGGAAGCACATCCTGTTATCAGCTATGAGGTCGTACGTGCGGTGAAGAAAGGCGCTCACCTTATCATCATCGACCCCCGACGCATCCCCCTCGTCGATCACGCCACACTCTTCCTCCAGCCCCACCCCGGCACCGATATCTACGTTTTCCTGGCGATGATGCATGTGATCATTCGCGAAGGCTGGATGGATGAAACCTTCATAGCGGAGCGCACCGAAGATTATGATGCGTTTGCCGTCATCCTCGAGGGGTACACACCAGAGAGGGCTGCTCTGGCATCCGGTGTTCCGGAGGAGAAAATTATTCAGGCAGCTCGCTGGTACGCCCTGGGCGAACGCGCACATGGGGAATCCATCTACGGGGAAGCCCACGGCCACAGCACTATTCTCTACGCCATGGGCATCACCCAGCGCAGCAACGGCACCGACAACGTTCTCACCCTGGCCAACCTGAGTATGCTCTGCGGTCAGATCGGAAAGCCATCCACAGGCGTCAACCCACTGCGAGGACAAGCCAACGTCCAGGGAGCCTGCGACGTCGGCGGATTAGTTAACGTGTTGCCGGGTTATCAGCAGGTAACCGATGACAAGCTGCGCGGGGAGACAGCCAAGACCTGGGAAGTTGAAAAACTCCCATGCAATGTGGGGTTGACCATCGTGGAATCCACTCATGCCGCACTGGCTGGCGAAGTTCACGCCATATACGTCATGGGGGAGAACCCGCTGATGTCGGATCCCAACAGCAATCACGTCGAACAAGCCTTTCGAAAGCTGGACTTGCTTATCGTGCAGGATATCTTCCCCAGCGAGACGGCCTACCTGGCCCATGTCCTGCTCCCTGCCGCATCATCGCTTGAGAAGGACGGCACCTTCACCAATACAGAGCGACGCGTTCAGAGAATTCGTAAAGTCATTTCTTCTCCGGGTGAGGCTCTAGCTGATTGGGCCATCATCGCCGACATTGCCGCTCGCGTAACCCAAAAGCTTGACCGCAAACCGGGCCCTGAAGCATGGAAGTACGATTCAGCCTCTTCGATTTTCGATGAATTGACGCTCGTGACCCCGATCTATAGCGGCATGAGCTATGACCGCCTTGAGCCCTCAGGATTACAGTGGCCCTGCCCGAGCGAAACACATCCAGGCACGCCCATCCTTCATGTTGATACTTTCGCGAGGGGTCAAGGTAAATTCCACGCCGTCGAAGCTCGAGACCCTGCCGAGATGACGGACGAGGAATATCCCCTCACACTCACTACCGGGCGAGTCCTGTATCACTATCACTCGGGAACCATGACCCGCCGCAGCGCGCCGCTCCACTGGCGTGAACCAAGGGGCTACGCCGAAATTAATCCCCAGGACGCTGAGGCCCTCGGCCTTAAGGACGGCTTTGCTGTGATCATCCACAGCCGGCGAGGAACGGTCCGCACGAAGACGAAGATCTCAGATGGGGTTCCCCCCGGCACGGTTTTCCTGGCGTTCCACTGGCGCGAAGCGCCTGCTAACCGCCTTACCCAGGATCACACCCTGGATCCGGTCGCGAAGATACCCGAATACAAGATCTCCGCCATCCGCCTGGAGAATCCACGCGCCCGTTGAGCGGCGCACTCTTGGAGCTTTCATTTCATAAGTTAGCGTAGAATGGAATTGATGCCGCGTGCGTTAGGTGGCCGCGTCGGCGGGGCTATCCGATTCGTACCCAAGACGATCAGGCCGCGTGTAAACCCTCATCGTTCCCTGACGGGCGTAACCGATCAGCGTAATGCCCCATGCGCGCGCCATGGCAATAGCCAACGACGTCGGCGAGTTGCGAGAGGCGATGATCGGGCAGCCCATCTTTGCCCCCTTGCGCAACATTTCAGACGAAATCCGGCCTGTCGCCAGGAGTGCCAGCCCCTCGGTTGCGATGCCCTGCAGCAAACATGAACCCCTCAACTTATCCAGCGTGTTGTGGCGACCGACATCCTCCGCCAGAGCGATGATCTTCTTCCCATCGGTCAAACCTGAAGCATGCACACCTCGCGCCCGGGCATGTAGGCCGTCGGGAATGTGCAATTGGCGAAAGAGGGCGAATAAACGCTCAGGGGAGATTTGCAGCTCACTTGTTAGAGGTTCAATGTCCGCCTCGGGCTCCTCGAAGGTCACGCCCCCGCCACACCCGCTGGTGATGATGCCCCGCTTGGGCAACTCGACTGAGTTCTGGAGCCACACGTCCACGCAGCAGCCATCCTCGCTGACATGGACATGATCGACGTCATCCATGCTGTCGATCACACCTTCGCTGACCAGGAAACCTAGCGCCAGGAGATCTTGCTGACACGGTGTGCACATGAGGGTCACCCATCCCTCCGCGTTGACGCTGATCGTCACCAACGCCTCACCGATGGCCTCGCCCTCGGCTCGCGACCAGCCGTCGCGGTAGATATTCCATTGTGCTGAGACCGTACCTGCACTCATCCAATCCTCCTCACCGGGAACGGCGGGTTTGCATGAATCCTTACGCGACCGCCTGCAATTGTGGAATCCACCAATGCTGACCATCCCACCTACTCCTGCAATTGTAGCCCATCTGCGTTATTGCCAAGTGGCATCGTTGTGCAAATCGTGGCAAGCGGCCTTGCTGTTGCCCTGCCGCTCCGGCTGACATACAATTTGCAGCATGCCGCTCCAACAAGGTGACATTCTCCGTGACCGCTACCGCATCGAAGGACAGCTCGGTAAAGGTGGTATGGGCGCTGTTTTTCTTGCCCATGACCTGACGCTAGATATCAAAGTCGCCGTCAAAGAAAATCTCAATCCAAGCCCGGAATCAGAGCGACAGTTCCGGCGCGAAGCGCGCCTGCTGGCTACGCTGCGCCACCCTAACCTCCCTCGAGTGACCGACCACTTCATCCTTGAGGAACGCCAATACCTGGTGATGGACTTCGTCAAGGGGGTCGATCTACACACACAGGTGGCGAAACAACCACCAACCCCCGATGAGGTGTTGACCTGGGCGGAATCCATCTGTGGCGCACTGAGTTACCTCCACTCACGCAAGCCGCCTGTGATCCATCGCGATATAAAACCGGCCAATCTCAAATTGCAACCCGGCGGGAACATCGTCCTTGTCGATTTCGGTATCGCTAAGGTCTTCGACCAATCACAGACTACAACCGGTGCACGAGGGCTAACGCCCGGCTTCTCACCTCCTGAACAATACGGCGGACAACGCACAGACGCGCGCAGCGATCAGTACTCCCTGGCGGCAACGCTTTACTCTTTTTTAACCAATCAACGTCCGGCGGACAGCATCCAACGCATGCTTGGCAAAGAATTCCTTAAGCCAGTCCGCGAAGTTAATCCCGCCGTGCCTGAACACGTAGAGGCTGCGCTAGAAAGGGCATTAGCTTTGAAGCAGGAGGAACGTTTCCCGGATATGGCCAGTTTCTGCATGGCGCTGGCGGGTCGCATGCAACTGGAGACGATTCGCGCCCCGCTCAAAACTCCCGTTCCACCCAAATCCCGAAAGGTTGGCCTTTGGATTGGTCTCGGAATTCTCGCTCTGATCTTGCTCGGTGGTGGGGCAGCACTCGCTCTCAGCGGCGTTCTCCCCTTCGGTGGAAGTCGCGCCCAACCAACCGAGACCACCGTGGCCGTTGTCGCTCAACCGGAAAACACAACTACACCGACCCCAATTCCCCACACGGCAACGCCAATCCCCGAACCATCGTCCACGCCAACCCAAACGCCAACGCCGACTGCTACGACCATCGTCATTGGCGGCGGCGGCAGGATCGCCTTTATTAGCGACCGAGAGGACGGACGCACCCTACAAATCTGGACGATGAATGCGGACGGGAGCGATCCACGACAGTTAACTTACGGTCCTGGAAACAAGGGCCAACCCAGATGGTCAATCGATGGAACGAAGATAATCTACACAGCACCGGGCGGTAGTGATACGTATGGCAATGATCTTGGGCTCGACCTCTTCGTAATCAACGTCGATCGTTCCGGGGAACCGACCAATCTTACCGAGAGCACCGGCGATGATTTCGATCCCGCCTGGTCCCCTGACGGCAGTCAAATCGCCTTTACAAGCACGCGCGTTAATTCATTGAAGCAGGTGTTCGTCACGAGCGTTGAGTGTAACCCGGCGCCTGAGACTTGCTCAATCACTGAAACGGCGCGGAATGTCACTGCGGGATATGCTGTCGAATACGCACCTACTTGGTCCCCTAACGGACAGACGCTCGCCGTCATCGCTTCCATTAACCGGGCTCCTGGT
The DNA here is from genome assembly GCA_004376465.1 of Anaerolineales bacterium. Taxonomy (GTDB): domain Bacteria; phylum Chloroflexota; class Anaerolineae; order Anaerolineales; family E44-bin32; genus E44-bin32. The sequence continues at coordinate 12,393 of SOJU01000036.1, forward strand.
CGCATCTTTTTAAGACCGGCGGAGGGCGGCGAACCTTCATGGTTTGATCTCCAGGACAGAATAATTGGCGCCGATCATCTATCCTGGTCATCAAATGGTCAATTCATCGCCTTCACCTGGCTCGTGAAATACGGCAAGCAGGAAATTTATATCGCTTATGCACAGAACCCCGGCCTAGACCCCATCTCTCTCACGAGCTCGCTGGGAAATAAGGAACCGGCATTCTCACCCAACAATCAGTGGATCGTTTTCACGTCCACCCGTGATCAGAATCCTGAAATCTACATCATGACGAACACCGGCTCAGGTCAGACAAACCTGACTCAGAACCCGGGGCGCGATCTGCAGCCGGATTGGCAGCCACACCCAGGCGAATAACTTCAACCGGTCGATTTTCACGTCAGATATTCATACAGATTGACATCTACGGAATGACGATGAAGCATATTTTAACTGTTGATATTGGCACGGGCACGCAGGATATCTTCCTCTTCCGGGAAGGATTAAATCTCGAGAACGGTTTCAAGCTGGTCATGCCCTCGCCGACGATGATGGTGAGAGAGAAGATACAAGAGGCGACTCGCCTTAGAGAGGACATCCTTCTCACCGGCGTGACGATGGGAGGAGGACCCTCACATTGGGCGGCAGCGACCCATCTCGAGCAAGGTCATCGAGTATTCGCCACTCCACAGGCGGCACAGACATTCAACGACGATCTTGAATGGGTTGAACATGAGATGGGCATACAGCTCATCAGCGAGGACGAGGCGCTTTCCCAAGACAACGTTCGGCGTATCACACTCCAGGACTTCGATCTCGAGGCCATACGGCAGGCTTTCAGCGCCTTCGGCGTCAAACTCGACCTGGATGGGGTTGGTGTGGCGGTCTTCGATCACGGCGCTGCTCCCCCCAATATCTCGGACCGCAAATTCCGTTTCGATTATCTTGAGCGGCGCATTCTTGAGGAGAACCGCTTAAGCGCCTTCGCTTATCCTGCAGATCAATTGCCGGAAATGCTTACTCGGATGCTCGCCGTATCGACCTCTGCGGCGAGCCTAGACTGCTCGTTGGTTCTCATGGACACTGCCCCCGCGGCCGTGCTCGGCGCCTCACTCGACCCTATTGCTGCGCAGCAAACTCGCGCTCTTATCGTAAACATCGGCAACGCACACACTTTGGCTTTCCGCCTCGGTCCCAGCGGTATTGAAGGCGTCTTTGAGCATCACACTGGTTTGCTCGATCACGCCCGTCTTGATACTCTGCTGGAGTCATTCGCCGCCGGGACTTTAAGAAGCGAGGATGTGTTCAATGACCACGGTCACGGAGCGCTTACGATCATCCCTGAACCGTTCCCTCTCGAGGGTGATGATTTCGATGTGATCGTCACCGGGCCACGGCGATCGATGATGTTGGAATCTCGTCTGAAACATTATTTCGCGGCTCCTTATGGTGACATGATGCTCACCGGCTGTTTTGGCATATTGGCGGCAATGGCTGACACAATCCCCTCGCTGCAAAGTGCAATTCACGCTGCACTGGACGGCGCTGGTTCTGAGAACTCACCCTGGGATGTCGATGATTAGACACAGGAACTGTGCCAACTGGCAACTACTCTGATATTCCTATAAGATCACTGTGGTCAGGCGATCGGAACGACACACTTGACTCCTAAATTCATTGTCACATAAACTGGATTACTCCGTTATAGATATAGAGAGAGCAATGCGACTTCATTCTTTAAGGAGAGGAAAACCATGAATCATAAACGCTCGTTACGGATACTCCTTCCAATCTTCGTGCTGTTGATATCGGCTTTAGCCTGCAGCCTGCCTGGCGGTGCCGGCCCAGCAGCCACACAGACGATGGAAGCACTGGCAACGATCGTCGAGGCCAACCTGCCATCAGGAGAGGCGACGAAGGCGCCTGATGAAGCTAGCCCGGCTGATGCGACCCAGCCCCCTGCGGAGGCAACCGAAGAGACACTGCCTACACCAACTGTTGCGCACCAGATCCAACCTTCGAACCCTGGCTCGATAAAAAGCTTTATGACCGATCGTTCGAGCGCAGCTCTCGCCTCAGAGCGAAGAGCCAATGCCGATACTTTTGCTATCAACCTTCTCGAGCGACCCTTCACCACCCAGGTAATGGATTACCAGGAGTATCTGGACATCACCCGTGCGGAACTCAGCATGGGACCACCCTGGGTGTACGTTACGATCTTCCTTGAAGGACCGCCTCCGGCCGGGTCAGAAGCTGCCTACGGCGTGGAGGTCGACCTGGACATCGACGGCCATGGCGATTGGTTGGTCCTCGCCGACGCCCCGCCCGATAGCGAGTGGACCACAGACGGCGTGCGTGCCTGCCGCGATGCCAACGGCGATGTCGGCGGCCCCACAGCGATGATTCCGGATGGTCCGCACGCTTCTCGAGATGGCTATGAGGATTGCGTTTTCGATAGCGGGTATGGGATCGGACCCGACGAAGCCTGGATCCGCCGCGACCCCGGGCATGCCGATCGCATTCAGATCGCCTTTCTCTATTCGCTCATCGGTAATGACGGTGAGTTCATGTGGGGTGCGTGGAGCGACGAAGACCTCAAGGATCCTGCCTGGTTCGACTACAACGATCACTTCACATCGATTGAAGCCGGTTCACCCGCTTCAGAGAGCAGCCAATACCCTCTGAAGGCGATGGCCTCGCTGGACAACACCTGCCGTTGGGCATACGGCTTCATCCCCACCGGCTCCGAACCCGGCGTGTGCTACATCCCGCCGACTCCGACACCGGTTCTGCCCGGCTCGATAACAGGGACAGTCTGGCGGGATTTCGATCACGACGGCAACCGCGACATCGGTGATGGCGGAATTGGCGGAAAGACGGTGACGCTTAGATCCGGTGGATGTAGTGGCTCCGTAGTCGGCTCGACGACCACGGCCGGCGCCGGTGAATACGGCTTCTCCAATGTTCCACCAGGGAATTACTGCATAACCGTGGATCACGTTTGCGGTGCGTGCTCGGGCGAATGTCCCAGCACCACCCACCCGCGGTCGGTGACGGTTGGTTCGGGCGAGAATGTGGGGGGCGTCAATTTTGGTTTCTACTTACAAGGACCCTGCTAGCCCTGCAAACATCAACTCAACAGCTCCCCGTGGGTATAACTCATGGGGAGCTGTGTGATTCTCACTTATACGCGCCGCAACTATGGCCGCTCTATTGTGAACAGGACGCGATCGCTTTCCGCCACATTCCCAGCGAAATCGATCGCCCGAACATAAACCTCATGTTCACCAACATCCGCCATCCGCCAGCGGATCGAATACGGCGGTGCTGTCACCGTTTCAACTTTAATGCCGTCGACATAGAACTCGACCCGCTCAACCCCAAAGTTGTCTGTAACCTCAACCTCTATCACCATCTCCTGCCGGCTGCTCCCGCGCAGGACCTGGTCGGGCTCGGGCAGCAGTATTTCGACCTGCGGTGGTTGGTTATCCACCGTAACATGAATGGCATGGGTTGAGATATGCCCATCATCGTCGACGACTACGAGTTGAAGCGTATACAACCCATTGAGTCCGTCCGTCTTCCAACGCACCAGCGTCCCCCCCCGTACATGCTTGTTATTATCATCCCCGATTTGCACCCAGCGAGTGGGGTTTAGCCCGCTGCCATATTGAAGCCGGTAGTAATCAAAATCCTCAGGGTTCGCATACCCTCGCACCACAATATCGTCACGCAGATAGGAGAAAGATGCAGGCGTTGTGATGCGAACATCTGGATGCTGATCATCCAGATCTGTGAGCGTGTCATATTCTTGAGGGGGTCTTTCTAGTCCAACCAGCTGTGCCCACTCCACCGCTTCTGGAGGCGGGACGAGATATATTCGTTCTTCAACAAGATTGATCGGTGTATTCAGAGTCGCAAGCTTGCCCGTTTCCTTGTTTACCAGGTAGGGCTGGTAAAGATTATCGAAGGTTATCGGCTCAGTGCCGTTTATGAAAACTTCGCTCACAACCGAAGGGCAGTACACCGTGGGCAACAGACCTGAGGGATCACAAACATCTATACGGTTCACGCCCGGCGGTATCTGCCATCCGGCAGTCGGTAAATCCTTTGTCGCGTAGCGTATTAGGGCATGCCACACCGGCGCGGCGCTGTTCATCTCATGTAAGCCAACGGGCTCAGCGCCGTCTGGATTTCCAAGCCAAACACCTACAACCCGGCTCGGCGTGTAGCCCAGACTCCAGAAATCACGGCCATCCGCGACAGAAGCAATGGCCCCAACCGGCCTGCCAATATCCAAGGCATTTGACTGCCCCAGGGCTGACCTGCGAGCCGTCTCATCCGCCAGCACATCTGTCATCAAATAAGCTAACTTCGCACTAAGAACTGCTTTCTGTTCTGGCTCGAAGCTATACGTTGACCTCCTGGCGCCATCTTCAATCGTTGAAAAGATCGACGGTCGCAAAGTACTTCTCGCAGTGCCATTCACTGGGGATGACTCACCGACCATCGTTCCCTGGTTCGCCAGGACAGCATAGGCACCGGTTATATCGAGCAGTGGAGCTTCCCAATCCGGATTACCGGATTCGCGATACGCTTGCGTATCGTATGCTGCTGTGGCAACGCCCATTGAACGTGCCGTCCGCTCGACGCTGTCCACGCCCATCAAAGACTGGATTCTATCGCTCGCTGCTTTATACCCATTCGCCAGTGCTGTGCGGATGCGCACAGGTCCGTTATATAGCGCCGCCTGCTCTTCAGAAGTCCCATTTGTAAATTCACCATCGGGAGGAATATCCAGGACCATACTTCCCGGCGAATAGCCCTGCGCGAAAGCCGATAGATACACAAATGGGGAGAAGGTCATTCCGGTAGGTCTAATTTCAGAAACAGGTCCCGCGAGCGCGAGAATCTCACCATTGTTCGCATCGAGAACAACGAAGCCTCCCGATTCGATATTGTGATCGAGATTTGCGTCGCTTGGACGAACCGGAGGGAGAAATCCCGCAGCGAGGCATCCCATTCCATCGGCTGCAGGGATAACGACGCTTGGCTCAAGCCCGGATAATCGGGCGATATGAGTTGCTAGTGTGCAATGAGATTGCAACTGCAGATCGTAGTCGACCGTGGTTTGGATCCGTAATCCGCTTCGCCTCAGGGCATCCTCTCCAAACATCTCCAGCGCCTCGATCTGGAGATACTCCGCCAGTGATTGGAGATGGTCTGGATACTCAACGGCCTCATGCTTGATCTCCAATGTCTGTGCAAGGGCTAGCTGTGCTTCATGGTTTGTTATCGCTCCCATTCGCACCATCGCCCTCAAGGTCTCTGCCTGCCGTTCCTTCGCCTCTTTTGGAGCATCCACCGGATTCAGCGATGGATTAAGCGGGATGGACGCCAACATCGCACTTTCGGGGAGGGTGAGATTTGAGGCATGTTTGGCGAAATAAACCAGCGCCGCTGCGTCAATACCGTAGGCATGGTTCCCATAGTCGGCGCTGTTGATATACCACTCGAGGATTTTTTCCTTTGGGTACTCCTGAGTGGCCTCGGCCGCCAGGATCATTCTTTGCAGGGATTGTTTATCGGGAGAACGCACGCCGCCTGTGAGTGGAAGCAATTGCGACCGTACAAGCTGTTGACTGATGGATGGCGTAATCTCTTGAGGCCCTTGAAATTCGAGATAGCTCAGCAGAGCTTGAACCACATCTTGAGAGTTATATCCAGGGTTTGACCAGAAGGTTTCGTCTTGGATTGCGATCGTAGCCTCAAGCACATGCTCAGGCAGATCGATCGGTCCGTCCGGGTCCAGGTACAACCAGCGCCGGCTCTGTGCCTGCGGGTGAAGCACATCTAAAAGGAGTTTATCGCCGGTTCGATCATAGAATTTAACTGGACGGAAAGACTCTCGCCCTGCGGAACCGAAGATCTGTTCTAGATCTTCCACCGGGGGAAGATTCGAGGTTAGATCGGCATAAGACAAGGCCATCAGGAGAGCCGCTGTTCCAATTCCCACAACCAACAGAAGGGCAAACAAAAAACCAACCCGCCCTAGCAGTCTCTCTCCTCTAGATTGGAATTCCCGGCGGCGTCGAAACCGCCTGACGTCCGTTACCTTAGCCATATGCGAATTTTACCCGTAAATGAATGCGTGGCGATAATCCCTGCAAGACCTGTGCCTGCAAGGGCATCGCGCCTGCCCTTGAGGGACACACAGGAGATGGCCGGAATCATGCACATAAGCCAATGGAGGCCAAAGCGTAAGTCCATTCACGAGCGCGGGCTCCCGCTATCTCTGTAAGTCTGGTATTGGCAAGATAAGGATGATCTGACATGAAGAAAATTCTCTCCCTTGACGGCGGTGGCATCCGCGGCATCATCCCCTTGGCATGTTTGGTGGAACTTGAAAAAATCCATAGGAAGCCTTGCCGAGAGATCTTTGACATGGTTGCCGGAACTTCTACTGGAGCCATGATCGCTGCTGGCATTGCCCTGGGCATCAGCGCCCGCGGACTCCTGGCGCTCTATCGTGAATTAGCCAAGCACGCGTTTCAGCGTCTACCCCTGCATCAAATCATCTTCAACCTCGGCAACCACCGCTACAGCAACGCCTACATTGCTAATACTCTCCAAGAGATTGGTGCCGATAGACCACTGAACTCGTTAGGGATCGATATATTGATCTCTGCAAAGAACCTGGAAACCAGTCAGACCGATTTCTTTGTAAAGGACGGGCCCGGGAATGCCAGCCTTTGGGGAGCGATGACTTTAAAAGACGCCGTCTTGGCCAGCATCGCCGCTCCGACCTATTTCCCCGCGCACTCTGCTGATGTTCTCGGCGAGGAGCATACCTGGGTCGATGGGGGAGTTGGTGTATCCGGCAATCCGATCTACCACGCTGCCGTCGAGGCGATCCACTACAGCGTCGGTTTATATCCTCCGGGAGACACACGCATGCTTTCTTTCGGCACCGGGAGGCGTCCTCACCCAATCGATGCCCGATCTGCAAGCATCTTGAAGTGGGGAATCTGGGTTCTTGCGGAAACAATGGAAGACACTGGAGAATGGCAGACTTATGTGACCCGGCGGGAATATGAGCAGACCGCAAGAATCGACCTGCGTCGGTACCAACTCGATTTGACCTCCAGCGTTATGCGCGAGCTCGGCGTCGATATTCCCAAAGGAGTCGATGTCAGCGAGATCGGTTTAGATGCCGTATGGGCAGCCGACCTTTTAGAGGATATTGGCCGCGCTTTCGCGGCTAAGATAGACTTCAACCATCCAGACGGTTTGGAGCTGGAGACTCAACCACCGAGGT
>SOJU01000278.1 GCA_004376465.1 Anaerolineales bacterium
GGATTCCTGCAAGACCAGGGCATGATGTACGACTTCGGTACCGGCGTTGAGGAGCTGGCGCATGCGGCGCAGAACTTCGGCTACGCAGGTTCGCTCCCCTTTCACGGGTGGTCGCTTGAAAAGATCAAAGCAGAGCTCGCCGCTGGCCGTCCGGTGGTGATCGACCTGGGCGCCAACGGCTCCGACGAGCCTGGCCATTTCGTGACATTGACCGGCATCTCCCACGACGGCGGCTGGGTTGCCTATAGCGATCCACTGCTGGGCGAACGGGTCGTGCCTCTTGACGACTTCATAGGCTTATGGGCGCTGCAGGGTAACAGCGGTGTGGCCGTGGCAGAAGCGCCTCCCGCTCCGCTCAGCCCAGACTACGCCCCCTGGGCTGCTCTGGCGGCGACCATGATGGCCACGCTTGCCCTGGCGCCCAGCATGCTATCTGACGTCAAGCGTAGAGGTATTGGCGGCATGCTCATCGCTGAAGCGGGCAGCGGCGGGACAACAGCGGGTGTTGGTATGGATCCACCCTACGCAGCGTCTGCGGGTATGAAGTGGGTGAAGGGTGCTGCGGTGTATGAGACCCACACTCGCACCGAGATCGTCTACCACGAAGTGCCGAAGAAAGAGCTGCGGAAGGTAAAGGTAGGCACGATAAAACAAAAGATCCCTTATACAAAACGGATCCTGGTTGACAAAGGCCATTGGGTCACGGATTACAAATCCGAGCGCTACATCAAGGGCTATCGCAATAAGAGGATCCTTGATGGTTATCGAACCAAGCGCTACGTGAAGTATTACCGCACCAGGTTGGTACGGACTCGGTGGGGGTATACACGCCGGCGGACCCCGGTCTATGGCACCAAGCGCACACCGGTGTATCGCAACCTGCGAGTGCCGATCTATGGCACCCGCAAGGTTTCCAATGGAAGACACTGGGAGTCGAAATGGGAACACGAGGAGTACACCGAGTATAAGACGGTGGTGAAGTCGGTCTATGAAGAGCGGTGGGTTACGGTTGGTTTCGAACGAATCCCGGAGGAGAAGATCATCGAGGAACAGGTCCTCGTTGGCTACCATTGGTCGAGCGTCCCTGACGCCTAACGCTCCAACAAAATTCGAAATCGACATTGTCGACGAAATGGTCGACATCCGCGCCTCGTCGCCGCACCCGAAACTAATGGTTACGACGGCGCCATTGCGAATTCGGAGCTCACCAGGCACCGAATCCACATCCCTCACCATCGCTATTGATGGAGCCGAGATCATCTGGACAGGCCACTCACAAGTATTAGCATCGGGAGCGCTCTGGTTCGAAGTCCGCTATCAAGATCCAATCAAAGGTCTCATTACAGGTTGGGTGAACAGCAGCTACCTTAAAACTCCTGTGCATATTCCTGAACCTGCAGCCGATGTAGATTCAAGCGCCGACACATCCAGATCAGATGCGATGGTACGTTGGCTGCATTACTTTTCCCCTGAAGAGCGAGCCGCATACATTGCCGCAGAAAAAAAGAGGCTTGAAGCATTCTGGTCCGAAATCCGCAAACTGACGATTCCGTAGGGCGGATTAGGTGGGGGGATCGAAGGGCTTTTTATACAGGATGATGTTGGCACTCTATTAAAACCACCGGAATGGTACACAACCGGAGGTATGCCCGATTCCTTCTATCAACAACACTTATTGGATGAGCAGACACTGCGCGTGCTTCAGCTCATCCTTATGAATCCCGAGAGTCTCACCGCTGAGATAACCGATCGAACCTGGGACATCCTATCGAACGCCCTTCACATGAGCCAGGAAGACCTTAAAGTTCACGTTTTAGGTAATGCTTCCTGGAAACCTGAGTCGACGACATCGGTTGGTTCCTACCCGATTACACTGTATGTCACCCGACCTCATGGGCACTACCTGCTCGAGAATCCCAGCCCTAGCTCCGGAAATGTCTCAACTGCATTTTTAGGCGTACCGGGCGGGGAAAAGGTCCAATGGGACGGCCGCTACCAGCTTGGCGTCGATGATGCCGGGAAGGATGTGGTCTATTACCACGTTTCATGGGCGTTCAACGGGACGACCTATTGGGGTTGGATCCCGAATAAATATCTGGCGCCCGAGGTGAAGAACTGGGATCCTTCCGGGGGCATCCCCGGAGACTTTTCCAGCCCGACCTACGGGTATGGCAATCACGTGGACGGCTGGATCAAATACCACACTTTCGGCGAAGCGCAATTCCTCAACCTTAAAGCCATCCTGCTCAAGATTGGATTGTCGGATGCGGAGATCCCGGATTATCTCTCGCGCCATACGAACCTCTGCGGTCCGCTGGCCGTGATGGAGTACCTCAATGTATCCTTAGAGGAAGGATTCAGACGCTGGATTGAGTTTAGCGAGGACATGAAAGCGGCACTTCTGAGCGGAGAGACCACTTCAAGTGTCAATCTTAAGGATTTCTTTGAAGCATTTGACATCGGAGTTCAGGAGAGGAGGGACGAAAAGGCCTTATTAACCGCCAGTGACACGAGACAACCTATTGTGGCACTTGTGGCCATCAATCGGGATGGATCTCTATCTCCAGAAGGCCAGACCGCGCATTGGATTAGGATTACCAAAGCCCATAAGGATGGAATTGTAAAGTATTACAATCCATACACTAATTGCTACGAGGATGTCAGTTGGGAAACGTTCGAACAATCATGGGATAGAGTATCCGAAACGCCTGAAAACGCTGGTATTTATCGGATATTCATCACGACTACCGTGGATTAATCTGAACATGGAAGTGAAAATTAGCTCAATACCCACAATGCAAATTAAATTACAAACATGGTTTGTGAGATCAATAGCACTTTCCAGATACAGTATCCTCCTTCTCACCGTAGCGTGCTCCGCTTCAGCGCCTGGAACTCCCCCATCAACACCAGAGCCATCACAATATCCATCCAAGACAGTTTCTCCTGTAGGGTCACCGTCGCATGTAAACCCGACAAATACACAAATCCCTATCCAGCAGCCAGATTTCGGTTTGATGAAGGATGATTCGCATTCAGTCTCGATCATTTGGAATGAAGATGCTGAGCTACCCTCAGGCCAAGTCGCTCTTGTCATCCCCAGATTGGACATGGGCTTTGACAAAGGATCTGACCCCCCGGTCTTCGATTACCTGACATGGACTGGCACCCGCGGCAGGTTATTTGAGATTGAATACGATGGTGCCCAAGATCTTCAAGATCCTGCGATTCTTCATATACCCCCCGCTGCAGATCGCTACTTCGCATTCGGTTTTAGCGATTTTACTGATGTGAAGGAAATCTACTTGATTGACTTTCGAACGCGGCATCTGTTCGGCTATGAACCACAATGCGAGAGTCTCACGACGCTTGGAGATGACGCCCTTGCAATTGGATCCGAATGGTTCGCGTACGTCTGCGACGAGGATCAAACCACATGGCACTTGTTCTCACTTGAGGACCCTTCCGTCACGACCTCTCTTCAACTCCCCTTTAATAACGAGTTATCCAAAGGATTTAGACCTTCCTGGCTGGATGCCGATACACTAATCCTCGACCACCGCGCCCGGCCAAGAAATCGCTGCGTTGTTGATCTCAACGATCCTTCTGAGCCGGTCGTCGCCTGCCAGGCGTTTGACCCTGACCGCACTCTGGGCCGATTCAGCCCCGACGGAACACTTATGGAGTTAAGAGCCTCCTACAATACATCCAATTCTCATCCTCAAGAGATCGGGGTCATGAGTACCGATTGTTTCTCCTCTTCCATCGGCTGTTTTCCACACTTATATCCCTCACCCTTTGGCCCAGACGCAGGCCCAAGGGGAGTATTCCTGGAGGACAGCGCCTGGTTGCCCGACAGCAGCGGGATTCTCTATGTTCAGCTTCAGTCAATCAATTCGGCTTGGGCTGATAAAACTTACTTATGGACCTTCGATTTGCACGAGGAAAAATTCACGCAGATTGCTTATCTTGACGATCCGCTAGTGTTCTATCAAAATTACAATCAATCAGCACCTATCTGGTCCCCTGATAAAACGAGTGTCCTCCTCCAAAATTTCGCCAAGATCTACGCCTTCGATCTGACGAATGCAACTCTGAAAATGCTCGACGATCAGGGCGGCATCGCCATCGGGTCGGTCATACTACCCTAGATTTATGGCTATTTAATAGAATATGAGGTACCGGAATCAAACAGTCCCTTAGAGAAGATCGGTTTTTCTACAACCCTCGTAGGCTACTTGTCAGGTAAATAAAAAACAAACCATCTGTGAATCCCCTCATTATGTTGTACAGTATCTGCATACGTTAACCTTACTTAGTAAAGGAAACCCTCATGGATATATCCGCAATTTTCAAACGCGCCTGGGAGATCACCTGGAAGCACAAGGGCTTGTGGCTTGTGGCTTCTGGGCATCCTGGCCAACTGCTCTAGCGGGAGCAGCCAGACCTCCAGCAACGTCAGCCGTATGCCACAATATTCCGTCGGCGGGGGCGAGTTCCCCCAGATCGATCACTGGCTGCAGAGCGTCCCCCAGGAGACCTGGATCGGCATCGCCGTCGTCGGTGGTCTCATTCTGCTGGCGTTGATTTTCTGGGTGCTGGCCGCCATCGGCAACGGCGGTTTGATCGCCGGCTTTCACATGGCTGAGACTGGCGAGACGGTCACACTGGCCAGCGCCTTCCAGCAGGGCTTCAGCTTCTTCTGGAAACTGCTTGCGATCCAGCTTCTCCTTGGACTAGCTTCCCTGGTCGTCATCCTCCCGGTGGTTTTCGGCGGCGCGCTGCTGTCTATCTTAACGCTGGGGATCGGATTGATCTGCTTCATCCCACTTATCTGCCTGCTGATCCCGCTGGGCATCGCCCTTTCGATCTACACCCTGCTCACGCAGATTGCCCTGATCGTCGAAGATCTCGACATCGTCGCCGCCTTCCAACGCGCCTGGGATGTCTTCCGCTCCAACCTGGGCGAGGTCATCGTGATGGGCTTGATTCTGGGCGTCGGCAGCTTCGTCGTCGGGCTTATCCTGGCCATCCCCTTCATCCTGATGGTCCTGCCCTTCATCACCGGTTTACTCGTAGATACAGAGGCGAGCACCATTGCGTGTCTATCGGTGACTTTGATCGGGATCCTTTTCTACCTTCCCGTTCTGCTCCTCGCCAGCGGCATCATGCGCACGTTCATCACCGGCTCCTGGACGCTCACCTACCACAGTTTGATTGGGACAACCGCCGAGTAGATTCGTATCCAATATTTGTAGGGGCACGGCAATGCCGTGCCCCTACTCCTTCAGATTAGAAATATCGGTTAATTTTTCCTTTGAGACGCCCCTTTATACGTAAAACCAAATCGATCGTTGCCTGGGGGTCTGGGGGCGGGCTGCCGCCCCCAGCATCCCCCCTTTCCAAGGGGGGAATATGAGGGGGGATGAAAAATACAAGAAAATAGATCTTCAGGATTCGCGTTGCCCCAGTTAATAACCTGATATAGGTAG
>SOJU01000126.1 GCA_004376465.1 Anaerolineales bacterium
CTATCTGCCCTGAGGCATCGACATAGGATGTATAGAGTGTGTGGCAGCTAGCACAGAGGGCTGATCGAGACAAATGCAAGCCCTGGATTGGCCGGTAACCGGAGGAGGATTGCATGATACTCGCCAGGCCATCCTCAGTCTTGAAGGGTCCGAATATCACCCTATCTGGTGATCTGAGTTCAGTGTCGATGTTGAACCCGCCGCTGAACGTCGCCTCGGTCCCCAGTCCTTCCTCGCGAATCTGATGGCATACGCTGCATGAGACCCCGTCCATCGCCAAGGAATACAAGTCGTTATCCGGGCTGAGGAAACCATCCTCGCCGAACATGACGCCCTTCTGCCCCATATCTGCTGCAGTTGTGTGTGCCATCGGCATGTGGCAGATTGAACACTTATCCTGTATCGCCTCGGACAGTTCGGGAAGATCCATCACTTCTGAGCGCACTGACGCCTGCCAGTACGGGTCGCGCGCTGCGTTCGCCATCATTGTCGCCCGCCAAGAACTATCGATCGAGACGTCAGCGCCTGTGTCGTCGGTTAGATTCGTGTGGCAGACAGCGCAGGAGCCTGAGGTCGAGAAAAGCTCTCCAACTTCCATCGCCAGCGGATCGCCGCTTCGTCCCCCATCAACCTCTACTTCGACCGTCGGCGTCACTATCGAAGTAGCTGTAGGGGGAGGTGTTCTCGTCGGTTGAGACAGTTTCGTCGGCGGGGGAGGCGGTTCAGTCTCCGCCGCACCCGCGCCACACCCGGTGAGAAACAAAGCTAATCCCAGCAGAATCAATGCTTTCTTCATCCTAAGACTCACTCTCTGCTGAAAATCTAATCATTCAAGAGAAAACTAGAAAACGAAACGGCCATCCTTATAGAACAACTCGCCATCGACAAGTATCTCGCCCCCATCTTGCATGTCCGTGATCATATCCCAGTGGATGGCGGACCTGTTCACGCTGCCTGTCTCTGGATAGCCGGCACCGAGCGCCATATGAATCGACCCACCGATCTTCTCATCGAAGAGGATGTTCTTGGTGATCCGGTCCACGCCGTAATTCAAACCGACGGCGAATTCACCCAGGTACCTGGCGCCTTCGTCAGTCTCAAGCATACTGTCGAGAAATTGCTGATTCTTTTCGGCGTGTACTTCTACAACCTTACCCTCTTTAAAGACCAGTTCGACGCCTTCGACCTCGTTCCCACCCGAGACTGAAGGGTAGGAAAAGCGCACACGACCTTCGACCGAATCTTCAATCGGGCCTGTGAAAACCTCCCCGTCGGGCATGTTGTTCTCACCGCAAGCATTGATGAATTTTCGACCTTTGATCGAGAGCTTTAGATCGCAATGCGGTCCGTGTACCTCGACCTGCTCATGTCCATTGAGCGCTTCAACAATCGTGCTTTGTTCTTCCTTAACACCTTGCCAGTATTTAATCGGATCACTCACCGGGTCATCGACATGGCAGGTTCGATAGACGAAATTTTCGAACTCCTCAAGGCTCATCTCTGAGTCCTGGGCATATGCCTGTGTGGGGAACAGCGTTGTCATCCAGCGAAACTCACGGGTCTGACCGCGGGTAAACTGGCTCTCGAGAACATTTTGCGTGGCTTTCCCACGACGCGCAAAGCGTGCTTTGTCCACGCCTGTAAGTAACCTGGTGTTGCTCAAAGACTGAATGCGGATGCGCGATTCGAAGTTCTCATATACAAGGTCATAGAATGTGGCAGGGTAGTCGAGCTGATCGTCATTCGCATACTGCAGAAAGACATCGTCAAGGCCCGTGAGCGTCGCTTGACCCGCGAGAGAAATGGACAAATGTGGATGCCCACCTGCCTCTAGGATCTCCCGGAAGCAAGCCCGCACCAGCGGCTCTGCGGCTGGTTCCGCCTCAATTAATACCCGATCGCCTGGTCGGATCTCATTGGAATATTCGACCAGTACTCGTGCCAGACGTTCTACTCTTGGATCCACAATATTTTCTCCATGGTCAGATTCTTATCGTTCGGCCTGCGATTATACTCCTCCCTCCGACCCACCGCATCTTTTATCACTCCCACATGGAGAACACGACGGCTTGTAGAGGCCATCGCTTCATTTTGAGCCTGAAATTAGTGTGCCCTTTGTATCGACTCTAACCCTAAATTCAATAAATCGGCTTTTTTTGATTTGACCCATCCCCTCCTTTCCGCGATACTTTGCACATGAGCAGGGATATTCATTGCCTGGTAGTTGTTCTGATTCTCACGTGTGGCGGATGCTCGGTCTTTGAGAGCAGCTCGTCTATCGACTCCACGCAGGAGAACGATCGCCCGCAAGTCGCCGAGGCCACGGCGTACACCGCCCCAACCCTACCGCCGGTGAACACCGCGACTCTCGCTCCAACGACGACACAGACGCCACCTCCAACGCCTTCGCCGTTCACCATCTTCATTGTTGAGACCCCTACACCTGAGAACGGTCCATCAACATCCATACCCACTCTTGACTTCAACTTTGAAGGTTGGGAGCGCTACGAGACAAGCTACACAGGGATCGCCTTCGATACTCCCATCAATATGGAGATCCGTGATTACGGTCGCGTGATTCGCATCGGTGATCTTGACTTTAGCGATAATGGGATCCAGCTTTTTATTGAGGTCCAGGTGGATAATGCCGCCTCGGGCTACCTGTCGGGGGATGTTAATCCCCACGATCCACGCAGCGTAGTTAACGGGATATTAGATGAGTTCGAGAAAACCTACACAGATGTATCGCTGATCCGGCCTGTTGCTAATGCGAACATGAATGGTTACCCTGGCGCGGATACCGCCGTGCGCACACAGGTAACCGTTGGGTCAGGGACCGAGGAATTGATCTGGTATTTAGCGGCAGTCGTCCACGATGAAACCGTCGTGCGGATTTACGCCCAAACTCCGGCAAGTACCGGGGGCGCTTCCCTCGGGCTCGCACAACACATGATCAGGACCATCGAGTTTCTTCCTGAGCCATAGCTGTCGTCCCAATTGCCTGTACCATGATATAAATCGTACTAGAAGCGAAGCCGAGATCGTAACATTCGTTCCAGGTGGTAGAAAGCAATGCCAACGAATCTCCCTCCAGAATACTTCGCAGTCGATAAACGCTATCGGGCCGCGACCACAACCGAAGAGAAGATCGAAACGCTCGAAGAGCTGCTCGGCACCATCCCGAAACATAAAGGGACGGACCACCTTCGCGCTGACCTTCGCCGGAAACTCTCCAAATTCAAAGATTCAATGCAGAAGGGGAAAGCCGGGAGCCGTCAGGTTTCTGCATTCAGCATCAAAACAGAAGGAGCGGGACAAGCCGCCGTCATTGGCCCGGCCAACTCGGGCAAATCTTCACTGGTCGCCGCGCTGACGAACGCGCAGCCAGAGGTGGCCGAATATCCCTTCTCAACCTGGAATCCCACCCCGGGCATGATGATGATCGAAAACGTCCAAGTCCAGTTGATTGATACGCCCCCGCTCAACCGCGATTTCGTTGAGCCTGACCTCATTGATATGATCCGCCGCGCCGATCTGGTGCTCCTCACCATTGATATCCAGGCTTCCCCCTTCGATCAACTTGAGGAAACGGTCGCATTTCTTGAAAGCCATCGGATTATCCCTCTGCACCGCCAGGACGATTTCCCCCAAGATCGGCGCCACACATGCCTTCCTTTCCTGATCCTTGTGAATAAAGTAGATGATGAAAACTTGGATGAGGACTACAAGGTCTTCACAGAGTTGCTCGATGACGCCTGGCATACCGTGCCGATCTCAGCGACGACCGGTCACAACGTTGAACAATTCAAATGGGCGGTGTTCGAATTATTGGAAATCATCCGCGTCTACTCTCAAGCTCCGGGAAAGGAACCTGACCTCACCTCACCTTTTGTCATGCGGCGAGGAGGCACCATCGAGGAATTCGCCGCTCAAGTCCACCAGGAAATCGCCAGTGATCTCAAGACTTCCCGTGTCTGGGGAAGCGCAGACTTCGACGGGCAAATGGTTGGGCGTGATTACGTCCTGCAGGACGGCGACGTGGTCGAGCTGCGCGCCAAATAATCTCAGGTTCATGGTTTCTTGGTTTTTTTAGGTATTGCCAGTTCACAGGCTTTAGTTCGTCCTCACAATATCTGATCTCAATTGACACACGAAGTAAATAAGGCTATTATATAGCCCGACTATAGCCATATACGATACAATATCATCTTCTCGCGTGAAGCAGTTAACGATTTCAAAAAACTCTCTGCGCGTGAGCGTGCAACGGTAAGAGACGCGATAGAACAATATTTAAGACATGAGCCCGGAAAGGTGAGTAAGAGTCGGATAAAGCGATTAAGAGACTTGGAACACCCACAATACAGGCTCAGAGTCGGAGAAATCCGTGTCTTTTATGATGTTCAAAAAGAAACCGGCGAGGTTCTTGCAGTTGTTTCAAAATAAAGGGCTTCTGAATGGCTGGATGATGTAGGAGAGCAATTATGAAGCGTGTACCACTATCTGAAGTAAAGGACCAATTATCAAAATATCTGCGACTAGCAAATAATGAGGAAATTGTAATCACTCGACATGGAAAGCCAGCTGGAGTGTTGATAGGGTTTAAGGATGAAGATGATTGGTTTGAGTATCGGCTGGAACATGACCCTCGATTTTTACGGCGAATTGAAGAAGCTCGAGCCAGTCTAAAACTAGGAGATGGTATTCCTTTCGAGGATCTTCCTAAATAGTTGCGCTTTGTCAGCCGCATGAACCGGTACTCGCTGCCCCGCAAGCTGGATTTACCAACAACCCACCTCTCAGACTGAGCGATTTAAACACCAAGTTTCTGGTATGAGATTCTTGAATATAAGTCCATGAACACGTGGGGGCGGCTGTCCGTCTTGACTCTCCAGAGAACTTCGAGATCTACTCCGCTTCGTTCGGGAGCGCAGTGCGGAATGAGGGAATTCTATCTCGAAGTCAATCTATACTCACAGAAAATTGTGGTTTTAAGTCCAGCCTATGCAGCTTATTACGGAATTCAGGTCCCCACTGCATTAACGCGCCAGCGACATCGCCAGAAGGATGACGGTTCTCCCGGTCGCGCCCAGGCGCTCGAGCAGCATTTCTTCCATTAGATCCACCGGTAAGTTCGTCTCCTTCGCCCCCCGCCAGCGCAGCAGTAAACTCGGCACACCCTGCTCCATGAACGGGATCTGGTCGGATTGGAACGCATCTTCCCTGGATGGCCACGCGATCCACTCCGGAGGCAGTCTGGAGAGGCGCTTGACCTCAGCGGCGGGCTTCATCTCCAGGCTGAGGCGTACTTCTGCGAGATCATCCTGAATCGCCACACTCGGCGGCGGATGCTTCTGGTGCTTGGATCCCATCTTCGATGAACTGACCGGCGTTGAAGATGTCGAAGTGGGTTACGCTGGTGGAGCCGTCGCCGATCCTTCCTACCAGGATGTCTGCTCCGGGACAACCGGTCACGCCGAAGTCGTTCA
>SOJU01000096.1 GCA_004376465.1 Anaerolineales bacterium
GCTTCCATAATACGCGAGACCGGTTGGCTGCCCATGCCATGTGAGAGCGCCCTGTCAACCGCCCGACGTGTGAGTAAGCCGCACACCCGCCCGCTCTCCACGATGGGGTAGCCCTCGTGACCAAATCGCTGCATACGCTCGCCCACGTCTGAGATCTTCACACCTGGATTGAGCAGCTGAGGATCACGCGACATAATTTCCCCGACTGTGGGTGTGGGCTCGATGGAAGAACCGAGAAACTCGATGAGTTCATCACGCACTTGTGCGCTATTCCGGTCGCGGATTAACGCCGCGGCTGCCCGGGCGTGCCCGCCGCCGCCGAAGTGCTCCGCGACTTCTCCCACATCTAACTCGTCCGTCGTTGATCGAGCAACAAGTTGAACGCTTCCGTTCAATCCCACCAGAACAAATAAGCCATCAGGGTCAAATACATCCCGGAGCTTATGGGCAAGCGTTGAAATCTCCTCCACTAAACCGCGAACTTCACCACATGCCAAAATGATCGAGAGACCGTGATACTCGTGGGTCTCGATGTTTTCCAGCAGGCGATCGTAGAGATCGCGCTGTCCATTCGATAGCGGGTGGTTCAAGAACTCGCCAACCAGATTGAGATCTGCCCCCCGCTCCAGCAGCCAGGCGCTGGCACGCACATCCCTTGGTGTTGTACTCGCATAAGAGAGACTGCCGGTGTCCTCGTAAATACCGAGCAGCAGCAGAGTTGCCTGAACGGGTGATAGATCCCTGCCTACTTCCTGGATCTCCTCCACGAGCAATGTCGCTGTTGCCCCTACTTCATCAATGTGAGTGGTCCAGGCGGGGTCCGTGTCGTCGCTAGGTGGGTGGTGATCGATCAGGTGGACCTTGGTATCCGCACGCACGCCCTTGATCGACGGCGATGATTGCGTATCGACGACAGTTAGCCGCTCGACGCGGCTGCGCGGCAGTTCATCGAATTCCACAAACGGTAGATGGTCACCATACAGCGTGACAAACGCCCGGACATTACGGTTTACTCGCCTGGGCAGAACGGGCATCGCCTCGGGATCCAGTAAACGGACACCGAGTAAGCTGGCAACAGCGTCGAAGTCGGCCTGCTCGTGCGTACAAACGAGATGCATTGGTTGGATTTCCTTCCGAAATCTCTACCCAGATCAAGAAATAAACTATGTCAATATCTGTTCGGATTATACAACGGGGTAACCCTGGTGCGCTTGGATTCCTGGAAGGAGGTATCCTTTCATACTTAAGGATAGGGTCCTCGCAAGCAACCTCGTAGGGATTTCTCGCTTCACTCGAAATGACAGCAGAGAGTCTTCAAGAGCAGCATCACAGAGATTTCTCGGTCGCCGCTTCACGGCTCGCTCGAAATGACATATAGAGGAAGAACCATTCTTATGCATATCATTTCGATCCCCCGCAGGGGGTGAGAAATCCCTGAGCCAACTCTACTTATAGATCAAGGATCTAAGAGAGGGTGAATCCTTTCGTTCCCACCTGAGCTATCCACCACCCGGTGGTTGAACTTGCTCCATCCGGTCGATAAGATTCAGCGCAGCCACATCAGGTTCAACCCCCTGGAAAACAACATCTTCGACAGCATCCTCAATCGGCTTAATGTGGTCTTCCGAATCGATCCAAAGTGACAGCGGTACACCGGAGCGCAGCATCGAAGCTATCTCAACCATATTCGAATCGATGATTTCAACCGTCGTATCGACCGGGATGTGGGCTGCGC
Organism: Anaerolineales bacterium; assembly: GCA_004376465.1. Classification (GTDB taxonomy): domain Bacteria; phylum Chloroflexota; class Anaerolineae; order Anaerolineales; family E44-bin32; genus E44-bin32. The sequence continues at coordinate 1,736 of SOJU01000096.1, forward strand.
CTTGAAAGTCGCTCAGTCGAGCCTGCGCCTCGGAGCTGTAAATGTGCTGCACAAAAGCCCATGTCACCTCGAGATTCTGCGGTTGTATTCCCCTCGACAGGTAGATATTTTCAGTCCAGACCAGGCTTTGCAGAGGCCGGTCAGCAGGCTCATAGAGCGGCCAGGGATCAACTTTCAGATTCGTGATCCCTAGCGCATGCGCAAGTTCACCAATACGTGACGATTCCTCAACGAGCCAGGCTGACTCGCCCGCTAAAAATCTTGAGAGATCCTCATCCGAATTCATGACAGCAGGTCCGACTGCCCGAAGGTCGCTCATCACTTCCAGCCAACAAATCCCCTGCGGCAGTTCCAGGGCAATTTCACCTTGTGGTCCAATGAACGATCCATCACAAATCGAAATCTGGGGCGCGGAAAAACCAAACCCGAAATCCAACACGGTAGCCGTTTGACCGCTCTCGTGTTGATTGAGGCCTATGTCGATCCAACGTTCAACCGTCCGCGGCGCTTCCGCCGCTCTAGACCTGTTCCGGAAGAGGACTATACCCTGAAATTCAAGCGGGAGTCCGAGCATGTGGCTATCGTAGGTTACCTGTGTCCACGCCGTCGGATGGATCCTTCGCTCAAGTTCGGCGTTAACCATCGAAGATGGATCCAGGATCATCTCACCCTCATAGAGGCGCGGACCCCAGAGTGAGGGGCCGATCATGATCGTCGGCGGCGTACCTGCGCGGCTTGCCTCTTCGAATGCGCTCAACAAATCGTCTGTCGGATAATAGGAGAGTGAAAAATCGACCGTCGGGTTATCATGAGAGAACAACTGGATGATCTCCTGGAGAGCCTCCATCTCCTCCGGTGCCCAGTCCAGCCAAATAATGATCTCGCCGGTGCTCGCAGGCGTGGGCTCTACTATCTGCGTCGGGGTTGACGCCGTTGTGGGCGTGAGGCTCTCGGGCATTTCCGTTGGAATGTTTGAGACTTCAGAACCCGATTGACACGCCGATAGCCCAATTAAGGTCAGGCATAGCGCAACACAGATGGCCATCCATCCTGGAATATGATTTAAGGATGGCTGCTTTGGATCAGGCCGCTTCAGTAGAACCATGTCATTTCTCGAGAGGTTTTCAGAGTCGTGGCTTGCGAGTTGGACCTCCACGCATGTTCATACCGACTGAGTCTAACATATGATTACTACTGACTCTCAAGCGGATGCAGCTCCAAACGCTTATGCACCGTTGTTAGGCAGAATACCGCCATCAATCGCCCGAAAGGTTCACTCAGGAGAGACCCAGATCCTCCCCATCATTCGCATCCATACAGACAAGTGAGGCAATGAGGCTATAATCACCAGCATGCATGAACTTCACCCCAATCACTGGCGGCTCATACAATCTCCCCCGGCCAGCGGCGGCTGGAATATGGCTCTTGACGAAGCCATCCTCGAAGCCGTGGGTCGAGGAGAATCGCTCCCAACCCTGCGCTTTTACGCCTGGGCCCCCCCTTGCATCTCACTCGGCGTTGCACAGCCTATTCGTGATGTTGACTTGAAGCAGCTGCGCATGAAACGATGGGATCTCGTTCGCCGCTCTACAGGGGGGCGAGCGATCCTTCACTCAGACGAACTCACTTATGCTGTCATTGCCCCCATCGACAACCCCCACCTCGCCGGCGGCGTTCTCGACAGCTACCGCCATTTGAGCGCTGGCCTCGTCTCCGGATTGCAGCGCATGGGCATGTCCGTAGAGATAGAGCCCGAAAAACAACTTACGGAGGAGGAGCGGGGTAACCCGGTTTGCTTCCAGGCGCCTAGCGCCTATGAGATTACAGTCGAGCAAAAGAAGCTGCTTGGCAGCGCGCAGGTTCGACGCCGGTTCGGCATCCTCCAACACGGGACCCTGCCTTTGAAAGGCGACATCACGCGCATATGTGAAGTGCTGCGGTTTGATAGCGAGGAGGACCGCATCTCGGCAGCAGATGCCCTCCGGAACCGTGCTGCGACCGTAAGAGATCTGCTGGGTAAACCATTATCGTGGGAGTTGGCCGTGCAGGCGATGAGTGCAGGATTTCGTCAGGCGCTGGATTTGCAGCTCGAGCCAGGGGATCCCACCCACGGAGAGCTCGCCCGAGCCGAAGAACTGCGAGGCGAACGCTTCGCCAATAGCCAATGGACGGAACGGGTTTAGCGCTAATTCACAGCAGTTTTGATGGGTTGTCTTTCTGAGCTGAATCGATGCGGAGGCGACTAATAAAGAATGATTACCACTAATTACCAGTGTTATCGATGATTGTTCAGACCGCAAATTTCTTGGGGTAGATTATTGTGAAACTGAGGTGAAGCGCACGTTCGAGAAGCCCAACGACCCCAGAAGACGGAAAAGGTAGGCCTCTGCGTTAACCTGCGCCTGCTTGAGAATCCCATCGCTCAACGCGGCTTCCAGGATCTCTTTTTCCGCCGCCATACGGGCGGCAGATTCAAGCTCGACGTCACCGCACCGCAAGAAACCAACTTCACGGTCGTGATAAATACGGCTTTATTCAAAGTTGCGCATTATACAAAGAGTAGCCGCTTCTTGTGCCCGTCCGTCATACCGTCTAAACTCAGCGTATGCATGTCGCCGTCGTCACGATCGAACTCTATCTCCCCAGCTGTAACTCCTTGAAAGAGAAACGCAGCAAGCTCAAACCGCTGCTCCTAAGGTTGCAGCGTGAATTCAATATCTCCACCGCCGAACTGGAGCATAATGACCTGCACAGGTCTGCGGGGATCGCCTGCGCGATTGTTGGGAACAATGACCGCCACCTACAGCGGACGTTGGAGACTATTCCAAGATGGATCGAACGAAACCGGCCAGACCTTCAGGTCGTTGATCATCAAATCATCCTCCTCTAAATTCGGAGGAGGTTAAGGAGTCTTCCATGGATTTAGGATTAAAGGATCGAGCAGCCATCGTCACCGCTGCATCGCGCGGGTTGGGGAAGGCGGCGGCGCAAGCACTTGCACGAGAAGGCGCGAATATCGCTATTTGTTCCCGCACGGATCAGATCTTCGCTACGGCAGAGGAAATTCAACAGGAGACCGGAGTGGATGTACTCGCCGTACAAACCGACCTGACCGAACCGAAGCAAATTGAAGCGATGGTCGCTAAAGCACACAAGCATTTTCAAAAAATCGACATCCTGATCATCAATGCTGGAGGCCCTCCTCCGGGAGGCTTCCTCGATCTCAACCCTGAGGATTGGACCACGGCATTTGATCTAACCGTGATGAGCGCAGTGCGGCTTTGCTACGCAGTCGTGCCGCACATGCTGAAACAAGGACACGGCTCCATCGTCGCAACACAATCCTACTCTGTCAAACAACCCATAGATAACTTAATTCTCTCAAATTCGCTGAGGATGGCCGTGATCGGTTTGGTGAAGTCGCTCGCGAATGAACTCGGACCGAAAGGTATCCGCGTGAATTCGATCAACCCAGCCTGGACCTGGACGGAGAGAGTACAGCAGCTCATGGCGGATCGCGCCGAGCGCAATGGGACAACGGTCGATGCGCAGGCAGGAAAAGTCACTGATGATGTTCCCTTGGGGCGGATGGGAACGGTCGAAGAATTCGGAAAGTCCATCGCCTGGTTGGCCTCCCCCGCAGCCTCCTTCATCCATGGGCACGCGCTCATGTTCGATGGCGGAGCAACGAAAGCCACGCTTTAGCGGCATACAATCATTCGATAACTCGCTTAAACCTGAACCACGCAGC
>SOJU01000231.1 GCA_004376465.1 Anaerolineales bacterium
GGTTGTGTTCTAAACCCTCTCCCTGGAGCTTCGTTTCAACCAGAATATGAGTCTTCTTACCCATGAAATCGGATTCTCAATCGGATATCTGTGCAGCTACCCATTATTTCGAGAATAATTGGAATCAGAAGAATATTGAAAAAATATTTCCGCTCATAACTAGAGACAATTCGGCGGAATAGACCTAACGAATGTACCTGAAGGAGGATCGGCGATTCTCCCAAATATGATCCCGATTTGGCTAAGGCAATCAATCCCCGCAGAAGACCTCCAGAGTATACTCAGTCAAGCCTACGATCGACGGCTGGTTAAAATTATCATACTGCGTCTCATCGTCACGAAATGGCATCTCCAGCGTATACTCTCCAGCGGGGATCGGCATCGGGCTACCTCCACCGCAATGATTGCCTTCCATTTTGATCTGGAAGCTATGGTTGACATTCATTTTAAGCATCGGAGGATCGTCCCCTTCCCCTGGCAATACTGTCCCGCTCACCTTCACGTAATCTGTGCCCGAGTTGATGAATTCGCAGTCACCCACCTGACCCTGACCCATGATCGGCAGCGTGCCGCTCCCTTCCAATGAGGCAGGATCGCTTTCGAGATCGATGTCGACCATGATTCTGCCTTCGATAAAGATCTCATTCGAGTAGACCATGAAATCTTGCACAAGCACCTCACTGAACCAGAATGAGAATTCATCACAGCTGTCATGCCACGAAACCAGGACTTCCTCAGGTTCCAGTTTTTTTGTCGTCTGGATGAAGGATAACAACCTTTCGTCGTTGATCCCGGCTTTTAGAAAAGCAAATTTCAAATCGAGGGTTACTGAGACTAAACCTTCTTCTTCCCGATAAGGTCCGATTCCCGCCGCCTCTTCCTCCTCCATCTGAAAGATCAATTGCGCCTTGCCATCGTAGTCGGTGACATTCTCCATTTCCTCAAGCTCACCATGCCTCGTAAGGACGAATGGATCTTGCCATTCAACGGGCACATCCGAAAAGCCACCCACGAGTGGTTGCCAACTCAATAGGGTTAATGCGCCGCAAGAAATGGCGGCTACGGGATTCTCTACCAAGGGAATATAGGCAATCCGGACATCCACCATGTATTCAACACGATCGCCACTTTCATTGTGTCCTTCATGGACTTCAGAGGTCGTCGCGCTAAGGGATGCCTTCACAGCGGATGCTAGCATGGGTCCATGGATAGCGTAGTACACCTCCACTGCAGTGAGATAGGCAGCCAAATCGGCCTCGCTCCTGAGAATACCCCAGTAGGGGATAATGCCGCCACCGGTTATCAGACCGCATGGAAGGCCCTGTCGAAGTGGTACCTGGATCGCCAGTCGTCCGCCTCCCAATCGACGGTTGCTCGATATAGCCGGATCCCCATTCGGTGGAATAAAGCTATCGAGGAGCAGCAGCCAGGATTGAAGCGGGGTAAGGAATTGATTGCTTGAAAAGCTGATGTCCATTTCATCCAGGAGCTGGACAAAGACATGATCGCGATATTCCGCGTAGGTCTCACGATAAAGTGTCAACAGGTCAGCTTTTGAGCCAGGATAGCCAAGCCCTGCAAGCAGGACATGGTAGGTTGAGAAAGGCTCTGCCTCCTGTGTTGCCATAGATGCCAGCGACCCAACCTCGAAATCGTAAAGCCAGAAATCCGCCTCGCCGGTCTCCGACCCAGGCATGACCTGTATGCCGTCGCCGGTATAGACACCGATCCCAAGGTGGGCGAGCAGTGACCATACCCCCTCTTCTGCACGTACGGGATCACCAAGCGCCGCGACCGTTTCGGTGACGGTCATTTTTACACGGTCAGGATCACGCTTACCTGTTCCGGATCCTGATCCAAATGGGAGATTGCATGCGCAGAGCAGCAAGACCATAAGCAAAGATACCAATTTGTCATAAGGACGACTCTTCATAGCACACTCCAGGGAGGTTCGGGTTTTTGATTTTTTCACGGTCCCGTCGGACGATTGGGAGATCCTTCCGACTCGATGAACCGGATTCACCCGTAAACCTTACTACAGAATATCAAATTATCAGAGGTGTTGATTGATTGGCAGATCGTCTGGATGATAAGGCTAATGTGGCCAACTTCAGGATATGGTTTTTAAAATAAAATATTGACGACAGGAAAAATCGGATTCTTAATAGGAAATGCTACTGATTAATATTGTAATCGGAAGCTCGATAAAATTTGGATCCGATTTTTCTTGTAATCGGATATAAATACACCAAGGACGATCGACGATGACCTAATCGTCAGTCATACAAATATCTCACAATGGATTGGATTGTTCTGGAGAAGGATATTCGCTGGGTTCACCCCCTTCGCTGATCGTGCGGGAATTCACTAGTAAGCTTATGACAAAACGGTTCTCTGAGCCAATCCCCCGAGTGTACCTAGATTAATCCAAATATCCCCACAACAGCATCGAAGCTTCCTATTACTCGTATTATCACCACCAACCTGAAGGGGGCGAAGCCCCATGTACTCTGCGGAGCAAAGTCCCCCGGTACTCGGGGGGAGCAGGACGCTAGGTTGAAGAGAGGATCTCTTTTATTCGCCGGAGACCTTCGTTGACATAGTCTTCGGAAAGGCCGTAGCTGATGCGGAGATAGTGATCCATCCCGAAGTGATCGCCGGGTACAACGTAGGTATCCTGTTCATTGATCAGGCGTCTCACGATCTCGGAAGAGTTAGCCTCTCGATGATAGCGAACGAATGCTATCGCAGCCGCATCGGGAGGTGTTAGACTGACTAGATCGTCATGCTGCCGGCACCAGCGCTCGAAGTTGCCGTATCCCCTGCGGATGTAGGACCTTGTTCGGGCAATGAGCTTATCGCGGACTTCCGTGGACAAGGCATAGGCTGCTAATTTATTCCCTAGCATGGTCGTGCTGATGGTGACATAGTCTTGACGAGCCCAAATTTCGTTTGCCGTCTCCTCAGGAGCCATCACCCAGCCCACACGCAACCCGGGAAGCGCGTATGCTTTCGAAAGGCTTCCTATGGCTAATACTTTCTCATAGTCCCCCCAAAATGATGGTGTTACTTCGTCAGTATGGTGCTCGGACCCAGCATAGACCTCATCTGCAAGAATCCATGCGCCCACCTTGTCTGCCGCCGTGATGACAGCCTCTCGCTCTTCAACCGCCATGATATGTCCGGTCGGGTTATTGGGATTGCAGATGGCGATTAAAACGGTCTTTTTACCGACCACTCTATTCAACTCATCAATGTCAACTCCCCAGCCTAATTCTTCCTTCAATGAAAACGTTTTTACCGATAACCGATAATTCCTGGCTAGCCCGTAGATTTGCATATAGTTGGGTAGCATAACGACGATCTCATCGCCTGGATCCATGAGGGTGAGGATTGACGTGAAATTCGCCTGGGCGGCGCCTGTCGTGACCACGACATTGTCACGGGTGGCGCCGCGGTAAAGGTCTGCGATCTGGTCACGCAATTCGAGAGATCCATTCGTTTGGGGGTAGCCAAGGGATGTTGCCAGAAGGCTTTCAATGAAATGGGGATCACCCTCAGCCAGTCCTTCAATGGTCATGGGTTGGACCCCGCTCTCGGATAAATTGTATTTGACCTGGTATTCCCAAATCGACATCTCTCTTTCAAGCATGAAGGGGTAAAAATCTTTTTTCATCAACAGAATCCTTTCTTCCTCTTACGAGGCCTCAGAAGCCTCGATGGTCATTCCAAGACTATGCTCTAGCGCCCTCTCATAGGCAAACCGGGCGATTTGTGTATCCTGGACGCCCACGCCGGTAAGGTCGCAAACGGTAATTTGGTCGTTGTTAGTCCTACCAGGTTTCATTCCGGAGGTGAGCTCGCCAAGCTCGGCGATCTCATCCTCGGGCGGAAGGGATCCCGCTGCTTGAGCATGATGAAGTTCTCCAAGGCGGAAGGCCTGGGTTTTGCGATCGCATACCACCAGGTCGACGCAATCAAATACGTCAGAGAACAGCTCTTGCTTGTGCTCGGCATCTGATCCCATGGCGGTGATATGAAGGCCGGGATGGAGCCAGGTAGAGTCTAGGTAAGGCTCTTGCGAAGGCGTCGAAGTGATCACGACTTCACTCTCCCGGACCACAACTTCGGGGCTGTCTGCCTTGATGACTTCAATCCCAAGCTCGTCCGTCATCTCGGACGCATAAGTATCAACACCATTAGGCTCGATGCCGTAAACAAATAAACGCTTGAAATCTCGCACAAGCCGCAGTCCATGAACTTGATAGCGAGCTTGCATGCCTGACCCAATGACGCCGACATTTTCGATCTTCTCTCGAGCCAGATGTCGGGCAGCGATCGCCCCGGCGATCCCCGTGCGCAAGTCGGTCAGGTAGCCATTATCCAGCAATACGGCGATCGGCCTACCGGTTTGTGCGCTGATCAAGATCATCATGCCGCTTCCGGTTGGCAAATCCAACAACCGGTTGTCCCAGAATCCCGAGGCAATTTTGATCGCGAAGCTGTCCAGCCCCTGGATGTAGGCCGTCTTTACATCGACCTCTCCATGATTGTCAGCTACGTCCACGCGCAAGATGGGAGGCAGCACAACCTTGCCCTCGGCAAGTTTCGAAAAACCAATGGCCACCTCAGCCAACGAAGCCTCATCCATGAATACACAACTACGGAGGTCTGCCTCAGTTAAGATTGTGATTGTCATTTTCCGGCTCTCCTATTAACTGCTACCGCCGAGAAGGCAATTACAGAGAAATGAGCATCCATTCCGAAACATCAATCATGGACGTAAATTCTGGGTGAGATCCAACAGCGTTGGCAGGTTGGCATTCCCCCCGCTGGCCACGATGACGACATGTTTACCAAGATGCATAACCTTCTTTGCTAAGAGCGCGGCAATCCCAACTGCGCCGCCGCCTTCAAATACCTGGTGATGTTCTTCCAGCGCGAAAACCATTCCCGCCGCGATCTCATCTTCAGAGACAAGGACCGCTTCGTCCATATACTTCGTAACCATATTAAGCGTATAGTGATTTTCCCTCCCTAAACCTCCAACCAATGCATCGGCGAGGGATGGCTGCTCGTCGACTTCCACAATTCGACCGGCTTTAATACTCTCGACCATCGCCGGACCATGGTCCATACTGACGCCAACGACGTAGATTGATGGCTTGATCGTTTTTAGTGCCAAGGCGACTCCACTAATCAATCCCCCACCCGAAAGCGGTACCAGAATGGTATCGATTTCGGGAAGATCTTCGATGATCTCGAGCCCAATGGTTCCCTGGCCGGCGATGATGTCGGGGTCATCAAAAGGGTGGATCATTGTAAGATCGAGATCGTTCATTTTTTGATTTGCGACGTCGGCAGCCTCATCATAGGTGCCGCCGTCCATCAAGACCTCAGATCCCATATTTCTAATCGCGGCAACTT
>SOJU01000193.1 GCA_004376465.1 Anaerolineales bacterium
GCGCTCTTTCACAGACCCTTATGCGCTCTTTTCTCAGGACCCTTATGCCTTATGCAGAGGCGACGGCGGGATTCGAACCCGCGCATAAGGGTTTTGCAGACCCCTGCCTTACCACTTGGCTACGTCGCCATGGAATAAATCTGAGATTCTGAGAGCGGGCGATGGGATTCGAACCCACGACCTTCTGCTTGGCAAGCAGACGTTCTACCACTGAACTACACCCGCAGGAAGCGGACGAAGGATACCGTGAAGGGTAACGAAAGTCAAGATTCGCTGGTTACCTGCGATAAAGTTAAGCAGCTCTATCTGCATAATTGCCAGTGAGTGCGGTCGCGTAGTAGACTGTCCTGATGTTGGCGGACACAGGTTTCGCGATTGCTGTTTTCATCCACGTCCAGTAATCAAGCGATTGAAACTTAAGCGATGACGGTAAGAAAAGAATATACTCGTTCATCGGGAGCAGATAGTGATGGCGAATGAGGAACAAGCACCTCCAATTAATCAAATCCTGCATGGTGATTGTGTTGAGATACTCCAGGGGCTGCCAGAAGGCAGCGTCGACCTGATCTTCGCGGACCCACCGTACAATCTTCAGCTCTCCGGTGAACTTTGGCGGCCGAATATGACCCGGGTAGATGCTGTCGACGATGACTGGGATAAATTTCCAAGCTTCGCAGCCTACGATGAGTTCACACAAGCCTGGCTCTCTGCCTGCAGACGTGCGCTGAAACCAAATGGATCGATCTGGGTAATGGGTTCCTACCACAACATATTCCGGTTAGGCGCCATGCTTCAGGACCTCGATTTCTGGATCTTGAACGATGTCGTCTGGATCAAGACGAATCCGATGCCGAACTTCCGCGGTGTGCGCTTCACTAATGCGCATGAAACGTTGATTTGGGCTGCTCGGTCGAAGGATTCAAAATACACCTTTAACCACCATGCTATGAAAGCGTTGAACGATGATAAACAAATGCGCAGCGATTGGACGCTCCCAATCTGCACAGGTGAGGAGCGAATTAAGATAGAAGGGCGCAAGGCGCATCCAACGCAAAAACCTGAAGGGCTTCTGTACCGGATCATTCTGGCATCATCGAACCCCGGCGATCTCGTCCTCGATCCGTTCTTCGGAACGGGAACAACTGGAGCGGTAGCGAAACGGCTGCATCGAAACTGGATGGGCATTGAACGCGATGACGGCTATGTGGAAATCGCATCCAGGCGCATCGAAGCCATCCGCGTAAATGCTTACGAGGAAGCCGTGTTCGATGTGAGCGACCGGAAGCGGAAAGCGCCGCGAGTTGCCTTCTCTCGATTGCTGGAACTCGGTCTGATTCAGGCCGGACAGCAGCTTTTCTTCCGTAAGGATCGCGAGTGTGTGGCGAAGGTGAAGCCGGATGGGAATCTTCTCATCGATGGGTTTGAAGGTTCGATCCACCAATCCGCGCGTCATCTCAGCGATGGTGGTCCATGTAATGGCTGGGACCATTGGTACTATGAAGATAAGGATGGCCAGCTTCAACCCGTAGATGTCTTAAGGGAGCAATTGCGTGCTGGACTTGGGAAGCAGGAGTGAAGCAGCCTAGTTGTGGGTAGTGAAATCGTCGATTTTCTCCTGGTTATCTCGGTGAGACAAGCATTGAGACCAGCGGCAGCTAGGTACCCGTTGAATTCAGTTGGCTTTGATAATAAAAGCAAGTTAGATCGGCTTACAAATTCCTTACGAACTGTCATGCTGGATGGCTGAACATCTATAATCAAGATTGAGGGTGGGAAGGTATATATGGAGACCACTCATTGAGGTGGTCTCCATATTTTTCTCCGCATTCTATTCCGTACTCTCTCAGAATTTCCCAAAAACCGTGCTTCCAGCAAGCGCTTTTTTTAATGGCAATAATGGCGTTAAGGGGAGCTGGGGAGGAGAAAAGGAAACCCGCCATATTTTTCAGGCGGCACTGGTGCCGAGGGCCAGACTCGAACTGGTGACACCTTGATTATTTTTCACATGCTAAATGTCAATCATCCTCTGCAGTTGGTCGGTAGCAACCTTGCCGGCCCCGGGTAGGTGAGTAGCACCTCTTAGTATGATTGAACGATATCTTCTAGTGTTATATTATGTGAGATGCGTAACAATTGGTCGGAAGAGCGGGAATTAAGCTCATATCGACTGCTGCTCGAACTCAAGGGAGGTCGGGTTACTGTTTCAGGAAGAGTGTCATGAAGAAGACTGCGTTTCACGTTGCATTGTTTGTACTATTCATTCTTGCGTCAATCATGTCGGCTTGTAGGGGTGAAATTGAACCTGTAAGCAATGGTGAACTCCATCTCACTTTCACGGGCGACGACTGCATCTATGAGGGACCAACATTGCTCAAAGCTGGACCTGTCACCCTCCATTTCGACAATCAAGGTGACATGTTGGCGGCGGTAAATTTAATGAGACATCTTGAAGGTAAGACCATTCAGGATATGATCGATTACTTGGGGGAAGAGCCTTTTGTCGGACATCAACCGACGTGGGTAGAGGATCTCGAAACCTGGCTTTATATCAATGCTGGAGAAAGCCTCACCTGGGAGGGTGTCCTGGAGCCCAGCGTTTATTCAATGGTATGTGGAAGGGTAACGGGAAATATTTGGTATGGTACTGGATTAACGGTTGTCGAGTAATCAGACAGTATGGGTTTATTGAAGCGTCGGTGAAATCGAAATAATACTTAGTATTTAATGGAACGAGTAAAAAACCACCCATTGCGGGTGGTTCTCTTTTTCCTGTGCCGAGGACCAGAATCGAACTGGTGACACCTTGATTTTCAGTCAAGTGCTCTACCAACTGAGCTACCTCGGCTTGGCCACGGATTGTACTTCCGCCGAAAGAGCGTGTCAAGAGAACTTGCTCATTTATCATCTGAAATTGAAAACTGGACTTCCAAAATGCTACTTTTACAATGCGGTTATTTGGAGTTGTCATTCTGAGCCAAAGCGCAGTGGAGGAGAAGAGTCTCGTTGTTCCTGTCTGGGAGCTATCAAGGGTGAAGAACAAAAACTTCTTCGCGGAGTTTATCCTGCGAAGTCCCACTTAGTTTGTGGGGCGAAGCCCCCGACCGAAGGGAGTGGGGAGCCTGTCGAAGGGCTCCTCAGAGTGGCGTTATCCATATTGATCAAGATGGGAAAACCGATATGAGATCCCCATTCAATATTCAAGATTCCAACTCTTTCAATGAGCAGCTAGAGATCGATCACCTCCAGATCACGTATCTCGAGCCATTGCTCCTCGGCGAGAGGAAGGACGCCAAAACGAAACCCACCCTCGGGGGAAGCGACCGCATATTGGTTGTCGATCCATGTCACAAAGCCCAATGGGGCAGGGGGCGACACGGTAGTTTGCAAAATTGTTTGCCCATCTACAGAGAACCGCGCCTCATTTTCAAACCAATCAAGTTCGTAACGATGCCAACCATCAAGGGGACTTGAAATGAGGCTCTCCTCAGCTTGTGCAAATTGTAGGGCGGTGCGGATGACTGGCCGTTTCAGCCCGGGAATTTGCGCCAGGGCGATGGTGCCCAGCGCGAGCGGGGCTAAGACGAGCGATGGTATTCGCGGGGTGCGTAAAACGGCAGCTTTCCATCCGTAACCGGGCACGCCGGAAGCCAATGCGAGGTCATGAGGGGGGGAGCCGTAGAAAAACCAGATGGCTTGCGGAGAAGATGGCAGCCGACGTGCCGCGCCTCCCTGGCCGAGCGACAGACTGAAGGGGTCGTTCCAGAATCCGAAACCAAGCGTCCCTTGGGGGTGGGGCATAGAAGCGCGAGCCTCAAGGCGCATTTGAACAGGCGGGTTCCAGGGGAAGCTGCGGCGCGAGAGGCGGCGGTAGTCATCAATTTGTGCGTCCGAGTAACTCCTGCTGTGGGCGGGCAGCGTAAAGCGCACATGATCCGCGTTCAGACTGCGGACCCGACCGCTTCCAATCTCAAGTGGTTCCCAACGGGGTGAATCTCTCATCACCGACGATTATAGATTTTGATCTGCACTCAGGCAATCGTGTATAATCCCTCAACTATTGCTGGGGAGGTGGAATGGAGATTACCTGGTATGGATTGTCGTGTTTCCGGATCACAGAGCGCGGCAAAATCAGCATCATAACAGACCCGTATGACCCTGCAATCGGGCTTCCGAAACGCAACCTCAAGGCGGACGTCGTGACGATCAGCCATGACGAGCCTGGACACAATTTCGTCAATGCTGTAAAGGTGGGGCGAAGGGTAATTGATGGTCCCGGCGAATTTGAGATTGGGGGAGTGTTTATCACGGGAGTTCGCAGGGTGTCGGAGAAGGAGAAGGAAAACGGCGCAGTGCAGAGGACGCTTTTCGTCTTCAACTTCGATGGTCTCACCATTGCCCATCTAGGAAATATGGCGACTGTGCCCTCTCAAGCCCAGATCGAAGAGCTTGGTACCGTTAATATTGCCCTGGTCCCCGTGGGTGGAGGTGGGGCGCTCAATCCATCCATGGCAGCTGAGGTGATTAGCTTGATCGAGCCCTCCATTGTGGTTCCAATGCATTATAAAACCGCGGATGACGGCCCAGAGCTCAGTACAGTTGCGGGATTCCTGAAAGAAATGGGAATCAGCGATCAAGACTCACTTCCTTCTTTGAGTGTCACCAAAAGTTCATTGACGGAAGAGACTCAAGTAGTGTTGTTAGCACCGCCGAGTTAACAATCGCCGTTTGGTAAATTGTTCCGAGGGTGTCTTTCGAAAGACTGAGGGTTGATCGATGGCTTTGAAGTTATTAATGACATGGGATATGATCCCCGGCCGAGAGCAGGAATATTTCGAATTCCTTGTTCGCGAGTTTGTCCCTGGTCTGCAGCGGCTGGGCGTCGAACCAACGGAAGCATGGTATACAACCTATGGCGAGGGACCCCAGATGTTGGCGGGATTCGTCGCTGAGAATCATGAAGTCATGCAGCAAGCACTGGCAACAGGGGACTGGGCCGAGTTGCGAAACAAGTTGTTTGAATATGTGACCAACTTTAGCTCGAAGGTCGTCAAAGTGACGGGTGGCTTTCAGCTATAGCCAATTCATGAGAATCTTAGCGGCGGAAACCCCACTGCTTGCGGTGGGGAGGAGCCGCTTACCTCCTTTCGATGTAAAATATAGTCAAGGTCAAGGCACTCTGCTTGCAGAGAAAACGGCTTCGCACCTTAACAACTTGAGCGTATGAGGTTGCAGAGCAGAAACGTCTCTGTGTAAAACTCTCAACGTCGGATTAACCTCCGTAACTTGCGCTGGCTTCGGCCAGTGGGCTGTTGTCAACCAGCCAATCGTAGCGGGTGTTGAAGCCAAAGCCATCTTCAGATGGAATTGCGGTGGAGCCTAGTTACAAGCCCCGTCGCTTGCGGCGGGGTAGTTGACTAG
>SOJU01000192.1 GCA_004376465.1 Anaerolineales bacterium
CTCGCAATGACATTAAGATGTGAGCTTCGTCGCCTATGGATGGTGTCTATTTCAAAAGAGAAGTCGGAGTCACATCCCAGGGTTTTCTCGCGGAGTATATCCTGCGCAGTCTCCGATCGAAGGAGCGGGGAGTGAAGCCCCCGGGTTTGTCGGGGGTGAAACCGAAGGGCTCGCAATGATAAATTGTCGGTAGGGGCGAGCCGGCGGCTCGCCCTCACAGGTCTTGTAGGCGGAAATCGAACGGGCCAACCCGTGTGTCGGCCCATTCGATTTAGATACTTAAGAGGCTGTACCAAGGTCTTTTTGGAGAGCACCCATTCAAATCGAAATAATCAAGTATTCTTTTCCCTAACGATACCTCTCGATGAAAGTATCCAGCGTTTCCTTCGACGGGCGAAGAGCATCGTCTGAAAGCTGTGTTAGCGGCAGATCGACGAGATTCTCCGTCTCGTCAAGAGGAGGTGTTTCTTCATTGATGTAGACCAAACCCGTGACGAGTACCCCGCGGCCGCAAGAATCTTCAAGCAATTTCAGAGCCGATATTCGGTCGGTGGGATCGTAGTCATGCGCCAGCTTCTTAAATCTAATATGGGAACCATCATGCATAGCCACGTCAAGAACCTCACCGGGTTCTAGTTCGACCTGGATCTCCTCACGCATCGGAACCCAGGTGATGTCGTGCAGCGGCTCTTTACGCGACTGCCCCCAGCGATAACTTTTCGAAGACCCCTCACGGTTATCAAATGTTACACATGGGCTGATAATATCCAAGACTGCGGTACCCTGGAAGTGAATAGCCGCCTTCAATAACTCCTTAACCTGATGGGGATCCCCGGCAAACGAACGGGCTACGAACCCCGCTCCCGAGATCAATGCTTCCATGCAAATGTCGATCGGCATGAACGGATTGACCCCGACGCCCTTTAACTCCAACCCCTTATCTGCAGTAGCGGAGAACTGCCCTTTTGTCAGTCCGTAGACCCCGTTATTTTCAATAATGTAAACCATCGGCACATTTCGTCTGACGACATTCTTGAAATGACTGAAACCGATGCTAGCGGTATCCCCATCCCCAGAAATCCCGATCGCTGTTAAGGAATGGTTGACCATCACCGCGCCTGTCGTGACCGTCGGCATACGGCCGTGGAGCGAGTTAAATCCAAATGACCTGTTGAGGATATACGTTGGGCTCTTGCTTGAGCAACCAATCCCTGACATCTTAATTACCTTCTCTGGTGGGATGGATAGTTCATAAAGTGCGGCAACGATCTGACTGGAGATTGAATTATGTCCACACCCCTGGCAGAGCGTTGAGGGTTTTCCGCGATAGTCGGCTTTGATCAGCCCAATTTCATTCGGGATCTTGGTTTTCGCTTGCTTGTCCCCTGCTTTATTGCCCATCATTCCCTCCCTCGAGCTTAAGAACCGCTTCCGTAACCCAGCGGGCGCTCATGGGTAGACCGTTATTATGCGTCAGAGAAATCAATTTTGTAGCCTGATCCGGAACCTCTAACCTGAGCAGCATGTGCATCTGCCCATGGGTGTTCATCTCAACAACGTAGATATGATCATATTTGTGGATGAATTCATAGACTTCGTCCGTGAAGGGGACGGCTCGTATACGGAGGTAGTCGATCTTCATCCCCTGCGCTGCTAAACGTGAAAGCGCTTCATTTACGGCCGGATCCACCGAACCATAGGCGATCAGGCCAACAGTTGCGCCTTCAGTCTCTCTAATCACTGGTTTTGGCATGTACCCCCGTGCAGTTTCATACTTAAGAGCGAGTCTCTCCATATTGGCTACATAGTCTTCCGGTCGCTCACTATAGAGAGCCTGCTCGTTGTGACCCGATCCCCTCAGAAAATAAGCCGCCTTGGGATGATTCGTTCCCGGTAGCGTTCGATAGGGAATACCATCCCCATCAACATCGCGATAGCGAGCGAATTCCTCGATCTTCTCCAGATCTTCAGCTGAGAGAACCTTCCCGCGATCCATGGGCTGTTCGGGATAATCAAAGGGTTTTGACATCCATAGATTCATCCCCAAATCCAAATCGCTGAGCACAAAAATCGGAGCCTGCAGCCGCTCAGCTATGTCAAACGATCTCCAACCGAACTCAAAACACTCCTCGATATTTCCAGGGATCAGCATGATCTGCTGTGTATCGCCATGCCCCAAGAAGCGAGTAAAAAGAATGTCCCCCTGTGATGTGCGAGTCGGCAAACCTGTGCTCGGACCCACTCGCTGTACATTCCAGATCACGATTGGGATCTCCGTGTAATAGGCCAGGCCGGCTAATTCTGCCATGAGCGCGAGACCCGGGCCCGAGGTTGAGGTCATTGCCCTGGCCCCCGCCCAACCAGCGCCAACTATCATACCGATCGCGGCAATTTCGTCTTCTGCTTGAATAATGGCGTAGGCTTGCTTACCCGTTTCTTCATCTTTCCGTAGTCTGGGCAGATTGGATTGAAGTGCTTCAGCCAAGCTGGAACCGGGAGTAATGGGATACCAAGCGATAAAGGTGATCCCACCGAAAATCGTCCCTAGAGCTCCGGCGGTATTCCCATCGAGCATAATCATGCCCTCGGTTTGGTTATCCCGTTCTACGACGTATTTATCCTTTTTGACCAAATTCTCGCGCGCCCATAAGGCGGAAGCATCAACGATTTGCATATTGAGCTCGATAGCTTTCTTCCGACCTTTAAAGTGGGTTTCTAACGCTTTCCGAATCTCCCCGATCTCAACTCCCAACATCTCCGAAACTACACCGACATAGACCATATTGCGCATATAGTTCACGAGAGCACGCGGAGGATTCTGATCCTTGATGATCTGCTTAACTGGAACGGGATAGAAGACAACGTCATCTCGGGCTTCGGGAACTTTAAATTGGTCAGGGTAGAAGCACACACCCCCCTCTACTAGATCGTTCAGATCTTCGTCGAAGGTTTCCGGGTTCATCCCAATGAGTATTTCCACCTTTTCGCGACGCGCGGTAAAACCATCTTTATTCGCGCGCACAATAAAGTACGTCGGCATACCCTTGATGTTCGATGGAAACAGGTTTTTCCCACTGATGGGTATCCCCATGCGGAATAAAGCCCGAATCAGCGCCAGGTTTGCAGTCTGGCTGCCGGAGCCATTGACCGTGGCAATGACCATAGAGAAATCATTGATGATTTTCTCCTGTGCAGCGTCGGTAGCTTGCACCTCGTTAGCAGCTGCTTTCTTATTCATATTTTATTTATTTCTCCTCAACTCTCCGTCACGCTGGAGAATGTCCCCATGACCGCTTCAACCTTTCGGTCAGTGGTATCCAACCCTCATCTAAACAACAACACATTATTCGTATGTGCTTCCCACATCGAATCTCACAAATCCCGCAGTATACGCGGTATTAAGTGGCTCCCGCAGTAAACGGGCACCACGATCAAGCTCCTTTGCGAGCTTTTCAAGTGTTTGAGGATGCTTTCCGGATTCGGAAGCATGGGCAGCGAGGTATTTCAGGAATTCCGGGCCACGGGTGAGCTTCATGGGACTCTGCCGACAAGATCAAATTTACCGAATTCATGCGATCTATACAACAAGAGTGGAGTTTACCACCCAGTCCAATCACGGTCAATAAATAATCACAGCAACACATCCCGAGGGCCTACAGATGCCTTCCATGCATTCTTCACGCATAGATTAATATCCTGTACTCTATCCTAGCGTTCTGTTTCAATCCATAGAAAGTGATCCAAAAACAACGCCGGCTATGCGTTTATTCGCAGCCGCACGGCCTATTTGGTAAAATCATACGGTGATATTGCGAACTATGATGATCGTATTCAAGATCCTAGTCTGGGGTTTTCTCGCCATCTTTCTTCTCAGCCTTCCTCGCTGGATCCTCAGCGCGCACTACACCGATCGGATCCTTTCACCCGAGGAAGCTCGAAGTATGCCCACTGCAGTTGTCTTCGGCGCAGGGCTTCGCCGCGATGGCCGCCCGACGACAGTCCTGGCAGATAGAGTCTCAACCGCGGTTTCTCTCTACCAGCAGGGCAAAGTAAATACGCTTCTCATGAGTGGTTCATCCAATAAAACCGGCTACGATGAAGCTGCGGCGATGCTTGAATTTGCTCTGCAGCTCGGAGTCCCCCAGGAGGATATCCTTGTCGACTCGAAAGGCGATCGCACCTACCTAACCTGCGCCCGCGCGAAGAATAATTACGGCGTAGAGCGTGCGCTTCTGGTTACTCAGCGTTACCACTTGCCGAGGGCATTGATCCTCTGCGATGCACTATCCATCGAGTCTGAAGGTGTCGCTGCCGACCTCCGCCCGTATTCCGCCCAAACGATCTGGTCCGCGAGAGAGATCGGCGCCACATTCCGCGCCCTTTGGGAAGTGGGGAGATTGAAAACCGCGGTAATATGGGACCAGCTCTTGAAAAAGGATCACTCATAAGATGACTAGCCGAGAGGAAGCCCTTGCCATTCTGGATGAATTCATTCAAAATGAAAATCTAAAACGGCATATGGTTGCAGTTGAGGCTGCGATGCGCGATTACGCTCTCGATTTCGACGAAGATCCCGATCTATGGGGACTAGCAGGATTGCTGCACGATTTCGATTGGGAGATCCACCCTACTCTGGAGGCGCATCCACAAGATGGTGTCCCGATTCTGCGTGCACGCGGCGTCCCAGAGGACATCATCCAATGCATCCTTAGCCATGTCGATTACACCGGCGTCCCACGCGACACACTGATGGCAAAATCCTTATATGCTTGTGACGAAATCACCGGTTTGATCACCGCAGCTGCCCTGGTCCGCCCCTCGAAATCCATCCTTGATCTAAAAGTTAAATCGATCAAGAAGAAATGGAAAGATAAACGATTCGCAGCAGCAGTGGACCGTGATGAAATCGAGAAGGCCGCTGAAGAGCTTGGTGTGGAGCTTTGGACACACATCGACCATGTGCTTCGTTCCATGCAGCGAATCGCGGAGGAAATCGGACTTGGGGGTTAGAACGCCTCTATTGTTTGATCTGGTTTAACACCTACCAAAACTTCAAGAACCTTGAATAGAATCGTCTCAGGGATTTCTCGGTCGCCGCTGCGCGGCTCAGTCGAAATGACAAATCAAGGATACGCCCGGAGCTGAACCTCCGGGCTCAAAGCAAAAGGGTGCGCCCCCCCTCAGTGTTAGCCCGAAGAGGTTCTGCTATGAGCCCGTCAATTTATTGGCGGGCGGATTACGGTGAACAGGGATAATGTCCGTGTGCTAGGTGGAATCGCCAAAAGATGCACCTTCAGCTCTACTTAGGATATCAAAAATACCTTCCCCGATAGTTGTTTGGGTGCTGTCGCCCATACTGGTATAATGGCTCGGCTTGGATGAAAGGTACAAACACTAAAATGAGCGACAGTAAAAATAAGACAGCGTCTGCCCCTAGCGTTTGCTCTGTATGCGGATCAAAACTCGCAGCAGGTGTTTCCCTATGTGAAATCTGCGGCTCCGCTGTGAAGAGCACTCCTACACGAGGGCGTCGAAGACAGGCTTCTCCGGTCACATTATCCCTCCCGGCGGCATTGGGCATTTTGCTCCTTTTCACCGTCCTCGCCGTCGGATTAACCTATCTGGCGATGCGCGGCCTAGGAGTTGGGACTCCCGAAGTCGACGAGGCGACGCCGACACTAACGCCGACGGAAACCGCCACGTCCGAGCCTACACCGACCAGTACGCAGGTCTTCACTCCCACCCTGCTTCCACCTATCGATCATATCGTTGACGCAGGTGATTCGTTACTTGCGATTGCGGTTCGCTACGACGTTTCGATTCAATCGATCCTCCAGCTCAATCCAGGCTTGAATAGCGAGAGTATCTTAACGGTTGGCCAGCATTTAAGTCTCCCCCAACCGACACCGACGCCCTCACCTGAGCCAACGTCAACCCTGCCGCCAGCGGCGGCAACAATCGCTGCCTGTGATATCGTTGTCTACACCGTAGAAGCCAACGACACACTCGGTGCCATCGCCGCCAATTACAATGTGAACCTTAGGGGAATCATGGAATTTAACGACATGGCCAGTGAGACCGTTTTCCTTGGCCAAATCTTGAAGATCCCACTTTGCGAACGAAACCCCACTCCAGGTCCGACACCAACACCGACGCCTCCGCCACCTTATCCCGCGCCTAACCTGCTCTTGCCGCAGGATGGATCACCCTTCTCACTGGCGCAAGATACGATCACTGTACAGTGGGCATCCGTAGGTGAATTACGGGAAAACGAGTTTTACCGCATCCATGTGGTGGACATCACTGAAGGCTCCGGCACACGGACAATCCTCGATTACGTTAAGGATACGAAGTACATCCTTCCAACATCCTTCCGTCCTAACGATTCCATTCCACACATCATGCGCTGGTGGGTTGATGTCGTTCGACAAATAGGAGTAACTGCGGGTGGAGAACCCAGCTACACTTCGGGAGGCGCCGCCAGTGTAGAACGCGTGTTTACCTGGTCCGGTGCTGCGCCTGAGGTAACGCCAACTCCATAAATCTCGGACGACCAGCAACACTGCCCATGGTAAAAATAACCGGGCCGACCCATGTGTCGGCCCGGTCATATTTAAAATCAATCCAATAATATGTCATTGCGAACGAAGCGAAGCAATCTCCTCGTTTCTTGATGGGAGATTGCCACGTCGCCCTATCGGGCTCCTCGCAATGACAAGCAGAGGCAACTTCCCAATCAATTCTCCATCACCAGTATGAGGAGATATGTATGCCAGCACACTTTACCTTTTATCATGTGGAGCTGTATGTCTATACGCATTTTACTGGGTCTAATTTGCCTTGCCTTGGTCTCTATTAGGACGAAAACCAGAGCTTCCCCGCATTCTCGAACTCGGGCATTTCTCCTTCGAAGGGGCGGTCTTCCACGCGAATCCCTTCCCCCTTCTCAACGCTTCCGATGACCCACACAGGAGCTGCCTTCGAGACTGCCTGCTCGAGAAACACCCCCAGATTCTTCTCCGGTACTGCGATCAACAACCCTCCAGATGTTTGGGCATCGAATAAGAGCAGTTGATTGTATTCATCGATTGTTTCCTTAAACTGCACCCGATCGCTTAGATACATCTTGTTTTCGACGCTGCCACCGGGGAAGTTGCCAGCTTCAGCATACTTTCTCGCACCGCCCAGGAAAGGGATCGAAGGGAGATATAACTGCATTCCCACGCCGGAAGCATCCGCCATTTCCATCGCATGACCCAACAGGCTGAAACCTGTAACATCAGTGGCCGATTTTACACCGGACCCGTGTGCAAGAGCTAAAACCTTGTCATTCAAGCGCTTCATCCAGGCTACAGCTTGGACAATATCCCCCTCCTGTGCTGTACCGTTTTTCAGCGCAGTCGTCGTCACACCCGTCCCCAATGGCTTCGTCAGAACGAGGATATCTCCCACCTCAGCTCCCGCCTTGGTGAGCAATTTGTCAGTCTCGATCAATCCTACCCCAACGAGACCATATTTCGGCTCATCATCCTGGATGGTATGACCACCAGCAATCACGGCACCTGCTTCTCGTACCTTTTCTGCACCGCCGCGGAATATCTCTGAAACGATTTCTGTCGACAGGGATCCGGGCATCGCGGCGACGTTTAATGTCAGGATTGGATATGCGCCCATGGCATATAAATCGGATAGAGCGTTTGCGGCAGCGATCGCGCCGTAGTCGTACGGATCATCGACAACAGGCGTGAAGAAATCGATCGTCACCACCAGCGAACGCGTATCGTCCAAGCGCCATACTGCCGCGTCGTCCGGGGAACTTAAACCCACCAGAAGATCTGGGAAATCATCTGTGTGAAATATATCCTGCAGAGGGCGCAGAACCTGCGCCAGCGCTTCAGCGCCTAGTTTCGACGCTCAACCCGCGCACGAAGATAGGCTCGTCAACCGAACTTGACGTCCCGAGACACTTCGAGGTTGTCCAGCATTCTCATCCACTAATTCACTCCTGAGAGGATCCTATGGGTTCAGATTGTTAGAGCTAAACCTTATTCCTGTGGCACTGAGCTTTCTGGCAGCGGATCGCCGATCTCTTTAGTAGATGGTTTCACGAAGAAAGCCGAAATCACAAAACCGGAGGCGATAGCCGCCATGATCCCCGCTTGAACCATGATCTTTTGGGTTACCTGACGAAATAGTGCGTTTCCAAGGTCCATTCCAATGGCTACTATCTCCGGGGTCACGCTTGCCGGCACTGCTGCGTCGATAAGCTGTGGAACGACCCACCCGAGGATTGGGAGCGATAGCGCGCTGAGGCTCAAACCGATAAGCCCCGTCAACAGGAATGGCACACCCCACCACAACAGCCAGTCACGAATAGAACGAACCGCAAAGACCGTTACAAGAAACAAAAACGCGATCGGAATTAGAAATCCGAACCGCAGGAAACTTCGGGCGATAAAGAAGGATTGTATCGGATCATCCCCAAATGCCGTAATATCCGTTGAACCTGACACATCGGAGAAAGGATGCTCGAAGGTCATCTCCTCCGGGATAGCGGATGCGGCGGATTGAATTGCTACCCGCATCAGAGGTTCGACGACATCCATGAGAATTGCGGGGGGATTACAGAGTAGAAACTCATCCATCTCGCCCCCAAAAAGCTGGGCCGCTCCAATCTGCAGGATTTGTTCGGTCGTACAGGGAGGCTGCTTATTTAATAAGGCAAGCAATGCTTGATAACCAACCGGTCCTTCGAACTTCGTTTTTAGATCTACTAGGGAGATGGAGATCGGTTCTGGAGGAGAATCCGAATTCAGATTGTCGAATACCTGATCCAGGACGCTCTCAGCCGTCGTTTGTAGCCATTCAGGCTCCAGTAAAGTGGCAATCAAGTACTCCCAATCATCATCCGAAAGGAGGCGTAAGTAAGCAGGCGGTCCTGAATCACCATCACATTGGTCAGGGGAATCTAAACAGGGGTCGGACATCAAGCCATGCTGTATCTGTTGCACAACAAATCCCGGTAGGCGCGCATAAATGTTTTCTTCGATTAGCGCTATCTTATACGCCTCTGAACTCAACAACGTCGCATCCAGATTGTACAGAAGCAACATTATCGAAGCGCTGACTATGAAGAGGAGTGCGAAAACTCCGGCTATTAATCGGCCACATGTCCGCATCACCCTTATCTCCTTTAACTTAACAACCTGTCCAATCAAATCCTCATATAGAGATTCTTAGATTATTCTCAGAGATCGAGCTGGGTACCGATTCCCCTGTCGATCGCTCTGCGGTAGATCTCCGGCGCTACGGCCATATCATCGATCGCGAGCCCAAGATTGATCGCCAGGATTCGCTCAAGCTTGTTCTCACGCCCCATTTTTTCCCCGACGACGATTTCGCCGAGGTCGGCATAGGGTCTGGGAGTCTGCTTGAAGTACCCCTCAGATGCGTAATACGCAAACTGCGAATGGTCATCTGTGCTTATCTTGTCCATCTCGGCCATCGCTTGCGGGTGCCAGTAGCTATCGAAATCCACAGCACTCCCAAAACCGCCCGGTTTCAACCAACCCTTCATAATCGTCGGGCGCGGGTTCTTGAGAATCGGCCCGGATGTGACGACGAGATCTGCATCCACCACGGCTTCTTCGGGCGCATTCACGCCTACGATTTCGATCTCAAGCTTAGCGGACATCTCCTGTACGTAATGATTCTGAACATCATGGTTGATATCATAAGCATAAACAAGCTTAATATCGAAGATCGCAGCCAGGGCTTCCAGGTTGGTGCGCCCTTGAACACCGCATGCCAGAATTCCGGCAACTTCACTTTCCGGTCGCGCCAGGTACTTCGCCGCAAGGGCAGTAGCTGCTCCAGTGCGATAAGCCGTAATCCACACGCAATCCATCACTGCATAGGGGATGCCTGTCTCAACATCGTTTAAAACCAGGAGGCCAGTAATGTAGGGTAACCCACGTTCTTGATTCTGCGGATATCCGGATACCCATTTTATCCCCGCCGACTTGAGCGAGGGTATGTAGGCGGGCATGGCGTGGATGAAGGCATCCTGCTGGGTGTGGATCCCCGGTTTCGGAGGCATTTCGACTTTGCCCTCGCCCTTCTCATGGAACGCCTTTTCAAGAAGATCGATAATTGTACTTACATCTAAATCAACGCTCTCAACATCTGCTCTTGAGAGATAGAGAAGCTTTTTCGTATCCATGATTTTTCCCTTCCTATGGAGTGCCGATTACAGCACATATTGTAAACGTCTTGAACGACGTCAATCATCACCCCATCCGGGTGTGTCATAGCCGGAAGAAGAAATGCTGGCCGCGCTGGTCTCTCCATTCTAACCTGCCAATACTACCCTCTTAACCACCATACAGCAGGCAACATTATGGGTGAGGAGCTGGATTAATCGAAGTTCAAGTAAGATGGTACTTCGGTGAGCGCATGCGCCAGGTGTGTACCATGCCAAGTCAACAAGCGCCCATCCAGCAAGAATACCTTGCCTTCCTGCACAGCAGGAGTGCCTTCGAGGGTATTAAGCACTTGCTCTCGTTCTTCCTCTCCGAAAGAATAGGGTTCACTCGGAAGGAGAACCACCTCTGGTGAAAGGGCTTTGACTTCTTCAACGGTCACGCGTGGATACCGTGTATCGCGTTCGCCAGCTATTTCCGCTTCTGCCAGCCCCAAATCCGCTTCCAACGGGTAGGAACGTTCTCTCATCTTGAAAATATTCTCCCCACCCGAGATTGAGATGACGCTGTCGACATACGTCTCCTTGTTGATCGTCATCCACCACAGGCCCGCCTGTTCATTCTCTTCCTGCCAAATTGGGCAGAATACCTTCAGAGAGGGAGACATGAGTGAGGCTCGCCTTGTCCAATCCAGCATTCGTTCGAGGTGAGTGAGCCTCGGTGCCGCCTCTTTCTCTATGTGGAAAATACGGGCGATCGCCCAGAGAATTCGAATTGCATCATCGACGTTTTTCGGGAAGGTAACCCAAACCGGGATTCCCAGTTCCTCGAGTTCTTGAATGGTTTCAAGGCTGTTTTCCTCCTGATTGGCAAGTACAAGCTCAGGCTTAAGATCCGAGATCGCTTCAATATCCGGTGAACGGGTTCCACCTACTGCGACAGTGAGGTCTGACTCCCCGGTTGGGTCAGGGCAAAAATCAGTAATCCCAACAAGATGATCGCCTATCCCAAGCTCGATTATGCTCTCGCTGAGGGAGGGCACCAGGCTTACGACACGTTTTGGCGGATTAATAAACGTCAAGTGAGGGTTGTGTCCGTTCCCACCGTTCATCTTATACCCAACCTTTGCCAAGCAGGATCTCAGGAGCCGTGTCGCTCCAGATCTCAACCTTCCCCTTTGGACCGATCCCGATGATGGTATCGGAAGCGATGCTAATAGCATAGCTTTTCATCTGTGTTTCTATTTTCTGCCGGACACTCTCATTCGAAGCAGGAGCTTCTATACCCGGCAGAAAGATAGCTTTCGGAAACCACCCGATTCCATCAGAAATCTGATCGCGGTCCGGGTCATAAATCCATTCTCCAAGGACGGATATCAAGCTCCCCATGGCAATAAACACCGAATTTTCGGCGACGATCGAGTCCGGATCGGCAGGCAATTGCTCTTCAATAAATATTGTGCCCCAGTCTTCAAGACTGCCGCCTATTGCCAGTACCACTTGCGCCTTTTGACAGGTTGCCAGAATGAGCGCCTGATCAACATCTAAAGGATCTACGATTTTCAAGCTGTCACTAAACCGTTCGATTAAATCGTTAACGAAGGGTTGTGTAGATGAGGGGATCTCCTCTCCAGGTGCGAGAATTACGAGTGCTCCTTCATCTCTCAATAAATTCATTATAGGGTCCAATGCCGATGATTCAGGGCCGCGAACAGTGGGTGCTTCGCCAGCGAGGATCACCCAACCCCGAGAACCACGGCGCTTGAAGATCCGTGAAGTCGCAGTCACGATTCCTTCTCCTGCAGACGCCAGGCGACAGCCGCAACAAGCCCTGCAGCGATCGGGAGAACCTTCTCGTCGAAATCGAACAAAGGATTATGATGCGGCGCATCAAGGTTGCGAGCCGAGTTGCTCGAACCAATGAACAGGTAGCAGCCAGGGACTTCCTGCATAAAAAATGCCATGTCCTCCGAGCCCATCACGCGATGCTCGTGATCTATTTCGAACTCAGGGAAAAGCTGCTGCGCTACCTCCGCAGCAAGAGCCGTGGTGTCGGCGTCATTGACAAGCTGCGGAGTAATACGTTCAAACTCAAGCTCAACCTGGCATCCTGCTGCAGAGCAGATACCGATGGAGATCTCTTTCATACGTTCGATTATTATCAACCGCGAAGCTTCAGAAAAAGTGCGGATCGTTCCTTCTAATCGAACTGAGGACGGAATCACATTCCAGGTTTCGCCCGCTTGAACAACTGTGAAGCTCACCACTCCTGATTCCAGCGGGTCGAGAGACCTTGAGGTAATCGACTGACAGGCTGTGACGAGCTGCGATGCGGCCAGAATGGGGTCCCGTGCCAGATGGGGCGAGGCGCCATGTCCGCCGCGTCCGTGGATCATGATGTCGAACCGCTCCGATCCCGCCATGACTGGTCCCGGCGCAATGCCGAGCCAGTGAAGTGGTTTCTCATTCCAGATGTGCAACCCAAGAGATCTAGACGCGCCTAAATCGTCGAGGATACCCTCCGCGATCATGCGTTCAGCACCACCCTGCCCTTCCTCTGCAGGCTGGAAGATGAATACGATCGTCCCGGGAAGTTCTTGAGATTTTGAGTTAAGGATCTGCGCGACGCCTAAGCCAATCGCCATATGGCCATCGTGGCCACATGCGTGCATCACGCCTTCCTGCCTGGATGCATAAGCAGCGCCAGTTTCTTCTACGATTGGCAATGCATCCATATCGAAGCGTATGAGCAGGGTTGGCCCAAGTCGCCCACCTTTGAGCGTACCCACTACGCCCGTCTCCGCGATGGCGGTCTGGACACTTAATCCCATCTCTTCCAGCGTTTCAGCGATGATCTTTGCGCTGCGATGTTCAGCGAAAGCCAGTTCGGGGTGCTGATGGAAATCCCGCCGCCAGGCAATGAGCTGTTCACGATTCGACTGCGCCTGGTTCAGGAAACTATTCATCATCTGGATTTTAATTACTGACGGAATTCTATCCGTCGAAATTTCTCGATGTAACGGGGATCATCCGGGGGACTTTCAGGATCGAGCATGCGTTTCCGCATGCGCTCCTCAAGCGCGGTGATATCTTTGATCTGGCTGCGATGTTCGCCCAGTGCAGCTACCAACTGACTGAAGAAATCGGTGATGTCGACGGTTATATTTGGGTGCTGTGCCCCGGCGATATATACTTCTCGAACTTTATACGGCTGCAAGCCCTCCTCTTGACTCAGTTCAGGAAAGTAAAGAGAGGAACGGGCTGCTGGATAAACCGCATCCAGGGTTGCCTGACCTGCCGCCCGGTGATCAGCATGGTTGATATAGGTACTACTCGGGAAGAAATTCGTTGGATCGCACGTGACCACGACCTGCGGCTTGACCTGACGAATAACGCGGACGATATCACGCCGCAGGTCCAGAGTCGGTAAAACGTACCCGTCCAGCTCCTTTAGAAACATCACCTCATGTACACCCAGGGTTTTCGCAGCAGCCCGCTGCTCAACTTCACGGATCTCTGCCAATTCCTGCGTGGACAAACTATCGTCGTCGGAACCCTTGTCTCCGCGAGTCAATAAACAATACGTGATGTGCCTGCCGGAGGCTGCCCACCGGGCAATTGTGCCACCGCAATAGAATTCAGGGTCATCTGGATGAGCTAGAACTACGAGAACTCGGTTGGGTGTCGTCATGAGATATCTACCCTCGTGGAACCCCTAGGATGATTTATTGCCACAATTACATTCGCCGCTTCCATGGATTTCGCAGGGGCTCTCGGCTTTCTTCTGCAAGGCTTTCAGCTCGTCGTAGGGCTCTATCTCATCCTTATGGAATTCAACCCTGCGTTCATCTTCCAGCTTGACCACAACCGTATTTTTGAGAGGGAGCACATCGATGACTTTTCCAACCCCTCTTGGCGTAACCACTTTTTTCTTCCTCTTCGGCAGATGCTTTCGAGCTTCTGCGTATAGCTCATACTCGTATATAAGGCAGCAGCGAAGACGGCCGCACATACCGGTTATCTCCTGGGGGTTCAAGGAGATCCCTTGCGCTTTAGCCATCTTGATCGAGATGGGGCTGAATTCCGATAGAAAACGGGAACAGCAGCGCTCTTCAAGTCCACATGCGCCCATACCGCATATCATCTTGGCCACATCACGCGGGCCCACTTTCCGGAATTCGATTTGTGTTTTCCTGATCGAACGACGCATCACCCGTTTTAGAGGTGTCAGGTCAATATTCTCATCCCCCTCACTGCTGGTGATGAATGTTAAGCGTGAACCGTCATAACAATATTCAGCCCTGACAATCTTGATGCCGGTAACTCCAAGCTCATGCGCTTTCTCACGGCAATTAATCGTCGCTTCCAGCTCACGGCTCTGCCACATTCGTCTCATGACAAGTTCGCGTGGAGAGGCACGGCGCACAACAGGCTTATGCGATCCCTTGGGCGCATTCTTGCCGCCTAGCAAACCAGCAACTTCACCCAGCTCACGCCCGCGCGAAGTCGACACGATAACATAATCTCCGGCCTTGAGATCATCAATCTTTGATGCATCAAAATGATAAATCTTGCCAACCGGTTGGAAACGAATAGATGCGACTGTTCTTTCTATACTTGCCATAGATAAAACCCTCGATTAGAGAACGACGTTAGAAGCTAATCATACTACGCCCACATGACAGGCAAAAGGGGCCGACGATCCATCAGCCCCTTGAGACGGCAACCATTTCATCTGTAGTTCTATCTACGGGGTCGTTCTAATCGGTGATCTCGATCTCGATATCTTCTTTACCCTTCAGATCGCCAGAATCAAATCGAGTGAGAATCGCGTCCGTAATCCCGTTTAAAGCTGCAGCAGCTGGTGTATCCGGATGCGAGATGACAACGGGTGTGCCCTGATCTCCCCCTTCGCGAACGATTGGGTCGATAGGAATTGAACCCAGGAAAGGTGCGCCGGCATCTTGCGCCATCTTTTCCCCGCCTCCCTGCCCGAAAATATCGAGCTGCGTGCCATCGGGAAGTTCCAGAAAGCTCATATTCTCAACTACACCCAGCAATGGGATTTCCATCGTGCGGAACATTTCAAGCCCACGCTTTGCATCTTCGATGGATACTTTTTGCGGCAGCGTGACGATCACTCCACCGGAGATCGAGAGCGTTTGTGCCAGGCTGAGCTGCACATCTCCCGTTCCCGGTGGTAAGTCGACCACGAGGTAATCGAGCTGCCCCCAGTCGACATCGTTAATAAATTGCTGTATCGCACTGTGCAGCATCGGGCCGCGCCAGATCAGCGGCTGTCCTTCGGGAACCAAGAAGCCGATCGACATTAGTTGAACACCATGAGCTTCGGCAGGTTTCAGCTTGGGACCTTCCTGAGGCGGCATCGCCGAGACCCCCATCATTGTCGGCACGTTGGGTCCGTAGATATCGGCATCAAGCAGCCCGACTTTCAATCCCTTCTTCGCCATCGCCACAGCGATGTTTACAGCAACGGTGGATTTCCCCACACCACCTTTGCCCGATGCGATGGCAATTGCAATGCCAATTTGATTCTTCTGGGTATTTTCTGCGGCTGATTGATGAGTCATTTGTAGTTTAACCTTTTCCTATAATTTGATATTGATGGTTGACCTGATTGGTCAAATGAATGTTAATATCCATGACTGCATCATCAAACATTTGAACTAGTTCGGCGTCATCCCCTCGGAATCGACGCACCGAATGCATTGCACATTGTTCGCACCCATGCAACGCCCGATAGGAATGCGTTCGGCAGGATAGACAGTTACACAGACGGATAATGAGCAGATTGAATGCGAGACGGTCTATGGACGCAGATTCCGCGTTGCATGCTCGATCGACTAGATCTCGCCAATCGTCCCCGCGCTTCCCCCTCAGCGTGGAGGCGACTCGCATCGGGAATAGAATTTCAGTCTCGCGATGGTACATGCAATCTGCACACCTTAAATGATTTATCCTTGCTTTACTCTTTTTTCTTCTTTGCGGCTTTCAAAGCCTCTTTCTCTGCCCGAGCTGCCTCTTCCCGAGCGTAATTCTTCGGGCGAATCTCAGCGTAGTACGATGCCGGCTTGCTTAAGCGCTCCTTGTTATAAATATGTGCTGACGAACGTTCATACGAAGCAAGTTCATAAACATGGTCCATTTTTATCGCATCAAAGGGACAATACTCTGCACATAGTCCACAGTTCATGCAGATATCAATATCGATATAGAACTCAGTCGGGGCTGGTATCGGCCTTCCGGTTTCGGGATCATTGGAACGCACGATCCAGATACACTGTGGCGGGCAGACTTTGGAGCAGATCCCACAAGAGGTGCATCGATCTTCCCTTGTTCCGTCTGGATTTTCCTCATAAACCAGGAAGGGGATATACCGGAATTCTTCAGGGACAGATAACTTTTCCTCAGGGTATTGAACTGTGAAAACCCCTCGCGCCTCCGTACTCTGGCGAATTTTCAGAGCATCTTCGTTGTAATACCGACCGCGCCCTAACCAACGGAGATCGTCCACGTACGTCTCCAAGAAGTGTTTTATTGTTACCCCCAAGCCCTTAATCAATCCGATACCGTACATAGGCACTCCGTGTTAACGATTCAGATTCTCAAAGGATCCGACTATCGATCCGTTTCACCTAGAACGATGTCAATCGAACCAAGGATGGCCACAACATCAGCAATCTTTTGCCCTATGGACATCTCTTCTAACGGTGTGAGATTGATGAAAGATGGTGCACGCACATGATAGCGCCATGGATTCGGTTTTCCATTTGAGACAACATAAAAACCAAGTTCACCCTTCGGGGCTTCCACACGCCCATACGCTTCCCCTGCAGGCACTCGGACCTGATACTGGGGCTTACCGGTCTGAATCTCACCCGCAGGGATGGATTCGACGGCCTGCTTTAAAATTCGCAGACTCTGTCGTATCTCCTCCAGCCGAACAAGATAGCGATCATAGACATCGCCGTTGTAACGCACGACGACATCAAAATCAAAGCGGTCATAGATTGAATAGGGATCGGCCCGGCGAACATCATAGGGCACCCCGGAGGCCCGCAACACAGGACCCGCAGCCGAGTTTGCCAATGCCTGCTGTTTTGTCAGGACACCCACCCCTATCGCCCGTGTCTGCACGATCTCGTTTCCGGTCAGGTAGAGGTCAAGTTCATCGACCTTGCGCGGCAGCCTCTCGTTCACAAGAATCTTGATCGTCTCCAGAGCATCCTCAGGTATATCCCGGGCAACTCCACCGAAGCGGAAGTAATTGCACATCATCCGCGAGCCGGAGACTGCTTCAAATATATCCAGGATTAACTCCCGCTCATTGATTACATAAAGCATTGGCGTGAAAAACGCGCCGAGATCGTTAAGCAAGAAGCCGATCGCCCAGATGTGGTTTACTACGCGCGTCAATTCAGCCATGATGACGCGTATATATTCTGCTCGCTCCGGGGGCTTGATTCCCATGAGTTTTTCAACTGCCAGAGCATATCCGAAGTTATTGCTCATTGAGCAAAGGTAATCCAGACGGTCGGTAAAGGGCATGTTCATCAAATACGTATTGCGTTCACCGATTTTCTCATGGTTCCGGTGCAGGTAGCCCATCACCGGCTTAAGCCCGACAATCTCCTCGCCATCAAGGGTTACAACCATGCGGAAGACACCGTGCGTTGAAGGATGTTGAGGACCGAGATTAACAACGATCTGATCGGTCTCAAGACCTTGTTTGTTGTTACCATTGCCGTGGTCGATCTTGCCTAAGCTCGAATAAAGCGCGGCTTCCCCCTCTGGAACCCAACCTTCCGGAGTGAATTCTGAGGGATAGTGAACATTCTTACCGAATGGATGGGTATCCTCGATCCGACGAATCTCACCTTGCGGCCATCGGCTCTTAAAAGGCTTGCCCTCCGCTTCAAAGAATGGTTCCTGCCAATCCTTGCGTAATGGATGACCGTGGAATCCATCCCATAGGAGAATGCGTCTGAGATCCGGATGTCCCTCAAAGCGGATTCCTAGTAGGTCCCATGCTTCACGTTCCTGGAAATCTGCGCCGGGGTAGATCGAGACTAGCGAGGGTACAACGCTGTCGTCCCGCGGCGTCTGAACTTTAAGGGTAAGTGCTGGACCTCCAGCACTTCGATAAAGATGGTAAACGACTTCCATCTTGTCGTCTGGGAGATAATCGACCCCGGTAACCGAGGAAAGGTAATCGTAGCCCATATCATCGCGCAAACTCTTCGCAATCTCGACGAGTTTGGCGGTTTCAACAATATACCCCTCATATCCTTGACGCTCATCACGGGTAATGGCGCCTGGGAATTTCTCTTCTAGGGTGTCCTGGAGCTGCACCGTTTCTTTCTCTGTCATCGTATCTGTGACCTTTGTTGTAAATGGCGGCTACGCATCCTGCTTAGTATCCGCTTCTTGTGAAAGAGCCTGAGCCTGTAGTTCCTTGAAATTCGGGATATCGCGAGGGTCGATAAGGTCCGGACCGAGGATGGGGATGGGAATCGCCTCATCAGCTCCCTTCTTATACCAGCGGACGGAACGAATGGACTGCTTGTCAACCTTCTCCTGAAGCTTAATCAAACCGTTTAGCAAGGCCTGAGGGGTTGGCGGGCAGCCGGGAATATAAATGTCGACGGGCAGAAATTTGTCGATACCAGAGACGACGCTGTAGCCCTCTTTGAAAGGTCCACCGCCCGAAGCGCACGCCCCCATGGCGATGACGTATTTAGGCTCCGGTATCTGGTTGTAAAGCCGTACGATCTGCGGGACCATTTTTTTCGTCACCGTTCCGGAAACGATAATCATGTCCGCTTGGCGAGGGGTGGCGCGCATCACTTCCATGCCGAAACGAGAGAAATCATAACGGCTAGCTGCGACGCAGATCATCTCGATCGCGCAACACGCCAGCCCAAAAAACATCGGCCATAGGGAATTTCGCCGTCCCCAGTTGTAAAT
>SOJU01000105.1 GCA_004376465.1 Anaerolineales bacterium
GCTCCTCCCCACCGCAAGCAGTGGGGTTTCCGCCGCTAAGATTCTCATGAAGGTCAATTTCCACTCCGATTCGGTGTCCGGCGAGAATAAAGTGAAGGAATCCTCGTTTGTCCGCTTGTTTCTGGAGGCAGACAACCAACCCAGCCGACCCCGCCTTCTCCGCCTGACTTTCGGTCCCTGTGCTCCATGATATAATCGCCACCGCCTCTAAAAAAACCCATGCTCATCAACTGGCTCCTCGCCCTACTCCCTATTCTGGTAATTATTGGATTGATGGTCGGATTCCGTTGGGGGGCTGCCAAGGCGGGTCCTGCCGGGTGGTTTGTGGCCCTCCTTGTGGCCATCCTGCGTTTCGGCGCAGGGATAGACCTGATCGCCCTGGCCCATGTTAAGGCTCTGCTATTAACCAGCGATGTCCTTCTTATCACATGGAGCGCATTTATTTTATATCGGGTTACTGATGAAGCGGGTGCGATTAAGATCCTCAGCGATGCCATTCCAGGCTTGACAAAAGACCGCGGCCTGCAAGCCTTACTCATCGGCTGGGCTTTCGCCTCATTTCTGCAGGGTGTGGGAGGTTTTGGTGTGCCAACAGCAGTCACCGCACCTCTTCTCGTCGGACTCGGATTTTCTCCTTTAGCCGCCGTATTGATCCCCTCCATAGGTCATTCCTGGTCGGTTACCTTTGGCTCACTAGCTACCTCTTTTCAGGCACTCATTGCCTCCACCGGATATGCAGGTGAGATATTGGCTCCTCCCGCAGCTGGATTCCTGGCGATCGCCGGCTTGGTCTGCGGCTATCAAATCGCACATATCTCCGGAGGCTGGGGGGCGATACGCCGATTGCTCTTGCCGATTTTGATACTTGGCATTGCCATGGGGGGGACACAATTCTGGCTCTCAACACACGGTTTATGGAATATTGCTGCACTCGGCGGCGGGTCAGCCGGATTGATCGTTGGTTTTATCATCGCCCGGTTCCGAGGCCGCGAAGCTAGCGAACAGAATACGACCGGTACGAAGCCGCGATTACTCCTACTCGCTCTCTCTGGCTATATCGCACTTGTCGTCATCGCACTTGCCATCCAATTTATTGCTCCACTGCGCTCAGCGCTCAGCTCTATCGTCATCCGCATCCACTTCCCGGCAGTGACCACCTCGCTTGGGTACTCAACTCCAGCCGGCTACGGCCGCGAGATTCCTCTCCTCCGCCACGCCGGAGCGATCCTCGTATATAGCTCTTTTATCGCTTACTTCCTCTACGCTCGCGCCAAGCTTTACGCCCCTGGCGCTGGGTTGCGTATCCTAAAGACCACTGTCCGGCGCATGTTACCCTCCAGCTTGGGAATCACCGCCATGGTTTCTATGGCCATCATCATGTCGCATGCCGGAATGACGGAAACCCTGGCGCGCGGATTATCAGAAGGAATGGGATCTCTCTTCCCCGTCATCTCCCCCTGGATAGGCGGTTTAGGCGCGTTTATGACAGGATCGAACACAAATTCGAATGTCGTCTTCGCCAACATCCAGCTTCGCACCGCCGAGCTGCTCGGTCTCAGTGTGCCTATCATTTTGGCTGCACAAACAGCTGGCGGCGCCCTCGGATCTGTCATCGCTCCAACAAAAATCATCGTCGGAGCAAGCACAACCGATACGGCAGGAAAGGAGGGATCAATCCTGCGAAGCCTTCTCGTCTACGTTTTCCCTCTCATCGGCCTCATCAGTTTATTAACTCTTCTCGCTCTCTGGGTCACTTCCCTATGAACGATGACATCTCTTTCCGAAAGAGATACCGTTTCACTCTCCTGTCCATCGCCTTTGCAATGATCACGCTCCCGGCCATCTGGCTGTACCAATCCGCCTTGAATGGGCATTCCGGTCTGACTATGATATTGATGGGCGTTGTCGCCGCGGGGATGGGTCTGGCTATCTGGGTCAATTAAAGTCTATAGAGGGAAAGGTGCCCTTGCCTGCCTGTTCGCGCTCCTGTGGAAGGAGGATGCAGCACCCTCAGGTTGATGCAGGCTGAGAGCGGATGCATTCTTAACCGGTAATCTCTCGATACCAACGACGCTTACAGATCTCACCTGCGCATCCGCGGCCCACAATGTGGGCCTTATTACAATATCAATTCATCAGCGAATTTCCGCATTCCCGGCAGTTTGCCCTAACCCCAAAAAGCCTCTGCGAACACACGTATCGCTTGTAAATGCTCGTCCAGTCCACTAAGCTGGTTTCGCATTGTATTCAGCGAAATATGTGTGGCGCCAGCTTGCTCCCACGCCTTAATCTCGCCCGCCAGCACGTCCAAATTTCCCTCCGAAAGGCGCACGCGTGCTTCCATTCCAAATTCATCCCAAGATCGTCCCTCCGCATCTAAATATTCTTTGAGTTTCTCAAGGGAGGGCTCTGTGTCCTCAACGCTACTGTATGTGGGCAGCCAACCGTCCCCGAGTCGCGCGGCACGTCGTAGGACGACATCCGCGTGGCCTCCAAACCAAATCGGAATTGGCTGCTGAATCGGGCGGGGTTTTAATCCCATCTGTGGAATGCTATGCCAATGACCGTTAAACATCACACAAGATTCGGCCCACAATTTACGCAAAACTTGGACCTGCTCTTCGCACCTGCGGCCGCGCGTATGGAAATCCGCATCCAAGGCGATGTATTCGTCTTCGTTCCAGCCGACACCGATCCCGAGGCGCAGACGCCCTCCACAAAGCCGGTCCAGCGTCGCAGCCTGTTTAGCGACTAATGCGGTTTGCCGCTGAGGGAGAATCAGGATCCCCGTCGTGAATTCCACCCGCTCTGTCACTGCCGCCATAAAGCTAAAGAGAACAAATGGCTCCATAAAGGAATCTTCGATCGAATAAATACCTTGCCACCCGCCCGAGCGCTTGGGGTCAACCCCTAGTACATGCTCATAGGCCAGAATATGCGTGAAGCCGAGGCCCTCCACGGTTTGCGCGAAGTCCCTGACAACAATTGGATCCGGATCGAGTTCCGTCTGTGGATAAACAACGCCTATCTTCATCCTAGCTCCCATCGCACCCTTGGCTTAGCCAAAGATGTCTCTGAATCAGAGTATAGACCAAGCGCCCTCTTTATGTTCGTCTAGTTGTGCTTTAATAATTCCGCGCTAGGAGATAATCCATGATCTGTCCACCCTGCTCCGTTTGGCTTATGGCGGACTCCCCAGTCTGATGTAAAATGAGCTTATGGACGAATCAGATATCAATCTTCTTTTAACTGTACCCTTCCCTACTGCTCTTATTGAGCGCCTACAAGCCGTCTCTCCGCGCTTGCGGATAACATCTCGCCCAACCAGCGACGCGGAAGACCTGCCGGAGGAGCTGCTACAGGAGACCGAAATCCTCTACACACTAAGTGCACTTCCTGACGTAGATCTCGTTCCCAATCTGCGTTGGATCCAATTCCACTATTCCGGCGTGGACCATGTCATGGGTCATCCGCTTCTCGGCTCGGATTTGATGATCACCACGATGCGCGGTATTTCGGCGCCCCAGTTAGCCGAGCTGACATTAATGTTTGTCCTCACTTTATCTCACCGTATGCTAAAGTTCATTCACAGTACTCCCGAGGAGCATTGGGCGTCAGGTCGTCTTAAGCGGTACCAACCACAGGAACTTCGCGGGAGCACGGTCGGGATTGTCGGCTATGGGAGTGTTGGTCGCGAAATAGCACGACTGTGTCAGGCATTCGGTGCGAGCGTATTGACAACCAAGCGAGATTTGAAACATCTTTCTGATGACGGTTACTCACTCGAAGGGCTCGGTGACCCTGAGTCGGAAATACCCGATCGCATTTATCCGCCCGAAGCCCTGCGCTCAATGGTTTCTTTGTGTGATTTCGTGATCATCACCATCCCGCTCACCCGGAAAACCCAGGGCATCTATGATGAGGCCGTCTTTGAAGCTATGAAACCGAGCGCTTTTCTAATAGATATCTCCCGCGGCGGCATCGTGGACCATGGCGCATTGGTTGAGGCGTTGAACTTGGAACGTTTAGCTGGTGCTGCCCTGGATGTCTATCCCATCGAACCGCTCCCTGAGAGCAGTCCTCTATGGGAGATGGAAAATGTCATTCTTACGCCCCACATTGGTGGATCGTCTCCCCACTATCTCGAACGAGCGATTAATCTTTTCTCCATGAACATCCAGCATTATTTATCCGAGGCGCCGCTGGTGAATCTCTATGATCCATCGCGCGAGTACTGAATTCACATGACAAAGACGATTCATGGGGTGATTTTTGATCTCGGTTCGACTCTAATTCGATTCGATGGTGATTGGCCTATTCTTTTACAAGACAGCCTGGATCTCCTGATTGACCAGCTCCAGGAAGATGGTTTAGATTTCGATCGAAGCGACTTCCGCTCGGCATTCGAGTGTGCACTGGAAGCATATGACCATCAGCGCCAATCTAACCAACTCGAGCGTTCCACTGCCTCTCTGCTGCAAGAAACATTGAGCACCTTCGGGCACGAAGAAATCTCGCCCGATATCCTGAGGCGCGGGCTGAAGCGTTTCTATAGCGTGAGCGAAACTCATTGGCGGCCAATGCCAGCGCTTCACGCTGTGCTTGATGAACTACAGGAGGAGGGTCGAATGCTTGGCCTGATCTCAAACGCCGGAGATGCAGAGAATGTGCAGCGGCTGATCGATAAGGCTGAAATTCGTGACTACTTCGATCCGATCATCATCTCGGCCGCAATCGGGATACGGAAACCAGACCCTATACTCTTCGAGATGGTGCTCGACCAGTGGCAGGTGAATCCTGAGTCTATCGTCATGATCGGCGACAGACTTGAGGCGGACATTCTCGGTGCACAAAACACCGGGATACACCAGATATGGCTCAAGCCGGAGGCTGAGGTTTCAGCTGCGACACAAATAATCCCCGAGAAGGTCACCGGGAAGCTAGTGGACATTCCTGGTCTAATCCGAGAGTTCGAAGCGAAAGGACAATGACATTGGGCTTCCAACAGATCAGTACCAACATATGGCGATTGGAAATCAAGTATAAAGTCCTCGGCCTATTCTCATTGCCGGTGTCGATCTGGTTGGTGCGTACCGGAGCGGATTGGACTCTGGTCGATGCTGGTCCTCCTGAGACTGGCGATCAGGTCGTAGCCGCTATCGCCAGGTTAACGCAGGGTCAGGGTCCGCGACAGGTCCTTCTAACGCACGCACATGCCGACCACAGCGGCGGGTTGAGCGCGATTCGGGCTGCGTGGGGCGCACCGGTCCTCTGCCATAAAGCGGAGGCTCCCTTCATCAATGGCGAATCTGACTATCGATTCCTCCCGTCAAAGAATCCGCTATTTCTGGTTGCCCGCAATATCATGC
>SOJU01000082.1 GCA_004376465.1 Anaerolineales bacterium
GCACCTGCGCTGCAAGTGCAGGTGTGGCGATGAGTTCTCCGCCGAAAAGATCGCAATCCCGACAGAAGAGGGTAAAGGAGCGGCAGACCTTCTGGATTGCTTTATGGTTGTCCCGTCGAAAGTCGGCTATGGTTTTGAAGTCAGGTGTGAGGCGGCGCAGAAGCCACATCAATTCCACGTTGCGGTTGGTTTCCTTCTCCAGCCTGCGGCTTGAGCGGACGCGGTTGAGATAACCGTAGATGTATAGGCGAAGAAGATCTCCGGGATGGTACGGAGGACGTCCTGTTTCTGCATGAATGACGCGCTGAAAGCCCAGCGATGAGAGATCCAGGCTTCCAACGAAGGCGTCGATAAAGCGGACGGGATTATCTTCGTGGATGTAGTCATCCAGAGCTTCGGGAAACATGGTTATTTGGTCTCGATCAATGCCATCAATGTGGTGCATAGAAACCTCAGATTAGACGGAACCTAAAGATGGATGTATTATCGCATCAGAGAGGACTTTTCACACATTCTCTCGCTACAACGGACCGGGGATGCCGCGCGATTTGGTAGCAAAGTTGTATGATGGGAGTGGGTAGAAAAGGTAGCGGTCGGGAATCCCCCTGGCCGCTCCCCACACAGAACGTGGGACTTCGCAGCTCAAAAC
Organism: Anaerolineales bacterium; assembly: GCA_004376465.1. Lineage (GTDB taxonomy): Bacteria > Chloroflexota > Anaerolineae > Anaerolineales > E44-bin32 > E44-bin32. Next base: position 650 of record SOJU01000082.1, read on the forward strand.
CGTTAGGCAGCTTTTGTCTGCTAATTGTCTCTCTCGTGTCTGATATATTCCTCCTTCATGGCTTATTCTTAGCAAGAATTCGCGACATTATCCTGGATGCAGACGTCGCAGTATGCAGAAGCACTGAGAATCACCGAAGATAGAGGCAATCCTATGGAAGAGAAACCAGGTTTTTTCGATTTTGCTGCAGAGGTAGGTTTAACGAAGCATCTCGGTGGTCTTGAGACCACAAAAGAATTGCTCGCACTCTGCAACATCTCTGAAGGCGAGATGATACTCGATGTCGGCTGCGGTGTGGGCGCGACACCTGCTTATATTGCCAAGGAATACGACTGCTATGTGCTCGGTGTGGATATCAATACACGCATGGTGGAGCGAGCGAATGAAACCGCAGAGCGGGAGGGAGTATCAGATCGTGTAGAATGCAGAGTCGGTGATGCGCAAGACCTCCCATTCGAGGACGACTTCTTCGACGCCGTGATCACTGAATCCGTGACTGCCTTCCCGGAGGATAAACAGAAAGCTGTAAATGAGTATGTGCGTGTGACCCGACCCGGAGGGTACATCGGGCTGAACGAGTCGACGTGGCTGAAATTCCCCCCTCCCCCTGAGATGGAGGCGTGGGCGTCACAGGAACTGGGTGCGAGCGTGAAACCGCTAACCTCTGAAGGGTGGACCCAACTACTCGAAAATGCTGGACTGCAAGAGATCAAGATAGTTACATCCCCCATCAACGTTTCCGATGAAGCGAAGGGCATCGTGGGACGGTATGGTTACCGTGGCATAATCCGTGTGCTTCGACGAATCCTCTCCTTGTACATTCGGAGCGTGGATTACCGGAAGTTCGTGAAACACATCCGCGATGAAGGGATCACACCTGAGAATCTAGATAAGTATTTTGGGTATGGGTTATTCGTAGGTCGGAAGCCGCGTTACAAACACAACAAAAATTAATAGAAGGCAAACATTCCCCGGAGCGGACGGCCATCTCGCGTTCGCTCGATATGTCGCAATCGCTGACTGAGACTGAGTAAGTAAATTGGCCCAGTCGGGCAAAAAAGCAGTCAGTTCCAGCCCTATCAAAGCGCTGCCTATCCATTCGCTGGTGTGTCCTGAAAGCTGTCGTCTACTTGTTGGTGACACCTGCACTGCACCGAACGTAGTGTTGTGCAGGTGAAGTCCAATCGTGGTAATTGCCAGGGAGCCACGTAGCAGGCAACCAATGCAGTCGGGCGACTGACTGTGTTGAAGCGTTGTATCCCCCGGAGAAAGGGGAGCAAAACAGCAGCCCGTAACATAAAGTGAATCCTGCAGCGTCGAAATGTTAGCCCCGGAAGGGGAACAAGAGGGAGCCGAACCTCTCAGCGAAGGTGAAGGCCATGGAAGCGGCGAAGAACCTGGAGAAACAGCCGCCAAGAACCCTCCGGCGTAGGGGGAGCGGGATGTTGTGAAAGCAGACGATGGAACAGGAGAGATCTCATCCGGTCAGCAGGCCACGACTGCTGTAACAACTACAAACTGGATGAAGTGAAATCCAGGAGAACGCCGGGTGAGAAGTCGGAGGAGGCCACAGTACCGATGGGGCGCAAGCCCAACGATGGGCAAGACAACATAACTTGCTCGGAGGGAAGGGTCTCTGCTTTAACCACGCTTAGCGAGGAGGTAAGTGTTGGTGCATGCCGAAAGGCCAATCACACCCATAGACAAAACACGAGAACTCCAGCGCAAGCTATACTTGGCGGCCAAAAGGAGCTGACCGCATCTTCCGGCCCGATACTCTGTGGCGGGCGTGGGAAGAAGTACGCTAAGAACGCACTTCTACCGAAGAGGAAAATGCGGATCAAAGCCTTGAAAGCCGCAAGAAGAAGGTTATCGGAGAGCCGGATGAGGGAAAACCTCACGTCCGGTTCGAGGCGGCAGGGGATGGAAACCAGGATAAGGTGAAAGCACTGAGGCACTCTCAGAGGAAACGGAGAGCAACCGGTCTGCATCACCTAAACCCAAGGCGCCATTCCCTGACCCTACCAGCTGACCAGGGATGCGCGGCGATTTGCATATCGATGATTCGATCCCTGGCCGCTGAGCTCAAAACCGTTAGCCAGCATTTTCTTAGATCATATTTAAGCACCATCTGATCGGGGGAACGATAAGTGCGATGAGATTGAGAATTTGGTATCTCGCATCTATCTGCTTATCAGTTTGTATAGCGCTATCTTCTCATCAGCGGCAGCGGCAATCTTGATTTGCTGGTAGAAATCGCCAGATCGCTTCGACTCCTTGGAATGGTGCCATAGCCCTACGGCGGTGGTCCCGGTCTATTGAAACTAGAAAAAGAATAAAAAGAATTGGGGGAATCTTGACACTTGAGGTGGACACCCGGATCAAGAAGTTTACCCTCCCAGCCATTTCCATTTTTGGGGAGCCCATTTTCCAGAAGTTTCTTCTTTGAGAACAGGTTCAATGAATAATCTAGCAGCCTGTACGGCCTCCTTTAGATCGTTCCATGGCAATTCGAGCTCTTCTCGGAACCTTGGGAATGACCTCGCCCATTCAGAGGGTGGATCAGGCAATTGTGTTGGCATTTCATGTGTGGCTCGTGCCTCGAAAGTCGCGCGGAGTGCTCGCATTAGATCTTCACTATTTAACTCTGATGTCATCGCTATCAGCAGCATATCAACGAGGTCCCTGACGCGAGTGTTGCTCCGCGTTCCATAATCGCGTGTATAGGCATGGATCTTCTCCGCTAGGTGTTGGGAGACAGGATAACTTGGAAACGTCGTCGGCTGGATGCCCGCGAATTCCAGGATTGGGAGTCCAGTGAGCTGTTCCGGCGCGGCTACGATCGAATCTCCTGCGCCGACATCAACATGAAACCGTTCAAAGGTCCTTCCATCGAGTAATGAATGCACAGGATATCGAACGGTGCCTGGTTGATTGCCCAAGTCGGTGCTGACTGCGCGCCCGACCTCAAAGGTGAACCAGTCCTTCACGTCAGTGGAGGTAGCATCACTAAGCAAGTTATGAGCCTCGACTGAAGGGTGTTGCATTAGAAGATCGATATCCTTCGTCGTTCGTGCTCTTTCGCCAATTCGGAGCTGAAGCGCATAACCGCCTTTTAGCACCCAGGTATCGGGGTTGGCGATCACAAGTCGGGCGAGAAATCGATCAAAGGCTACCAGTTTACGGAGACGCACAAGGGGCTCGCCCGTTGTCAGGCTTCGATTTCGAAGACGGTCCTCCAACGCTCGCCGAAACGCACTGCCGTCTTTGTATTTCACGCCTCACCCATGCCGAGTGTCTTCAGTATCAGGCGACGGGCTCTACCGCCATACCTCTCGGCAGCCTTTCGCAGAGCTCTTGCATTGCTAAGACCACGGTCAAGGGCTTCTTCGATAGCTTGTCGTATATGTTCTTCCGGAAGACCCGATCGTGCCACATCGGCGATCGTCCTCGTGACCGTCGTGACTGGAAGTCCATCTCTCGTGGTGATTTCCGTCGGCGTGATGCGGCTTGTATGAAGCCGGATGCCATTCCTCCTCCGGGAAGCCGTTCTTGGTACCATGACATGGACCTCGGAGGGAATGATGTCCGATAGATCGTAGAGCGCCAGAGCGCTTTCATGCGATATTGCTGAATCCGGTCCTGTACGCAGCCATGCAACAATGAGGTCTTCAAAGTGCGACATGGGGAAGCGCGTAAGTCTGTATATGCCCCTTCTGATGCGCGAGAAGAGGCCATTCTTGGCGTAATACGAGAGGCGCTCATCGCTGAATCCCGCTTGGTGAGCTTGCCAGGTCGTGAAATATCCACCCTGGCTCTCGGCTATTCGGTAGAGATGATCATGATCTGGATTTCCCATGATGTGTGCAAATCCTTAGGATAATACTAAGGTAATGCACACATAATAGCATTTAAGCAATAGGCTGTCTACCCTCACATGTTTTACATCTCAGGGAAAGCAATCACGACGTAAATTCAACTCGCAAGTCCGACACATAAGAATGAAGTTGAACCGCGAGGTGTTCCTGTCCTATACCCCAAATGCACTTGCCAGGTTTACCCTCCGCGTGTAGGATAAATCAAGCTAATGCTCGCTGGGTTCCGAGTCGTCGGAAATCGATAGGCCACCCTTGGGAACCTAGCATGACGGTCCCAGCTCCCCTTTTCTGGATTCGGTCTCACACCGCACCGTAGCCGGTGCGGTGTGAGCCTGGCTCTTGAGCTCCGAATTTCGCCCCCCCGGATGAAACGTAGACCGTCAGGCTTTCCTAAATCTTTGAATTCAGTTTCCTGGCTAAAAAGGAATAGGGTGAACCCTAACATCTGAGAAGACATATTCACATTCACTGGTAGCCCTTACAAGTCAGCCTGACTCTCCTAGACCCCCTCCTTCGGATTCGAACCCGAGATCTCTGGACCCTTGGTTCGAATCCGAAAAGTTTCCCCTTAGGAATGGAATTCAGAACAAGTAAGCGGTCAGACCCATTTGAGTAACGCTAATCTATTTTGAATCCAGAGTTGCACTTCGTAGCTGAATCCAGGATATTCTGCCCAATGTCGAGGAAGTAGAAGATCAGGTAGTATGGTATCCCATTCGGATGAAGTCAACAGGTTCGCATACGTACGGAGGGATTGGACGGATGAGTTAAGTAGCCAGCACAGGGATTTCAGGACCGTGATCGTATCGCTCAGATTATTTTCTGGCACATTTTCTCG
>SOJU01000136.1 GCA_004376465.1 Anaerolineales bacterium
TCTCGATGGGCAAGGCGTTGTAGCAGGAAGCGCGGAACCCGCCCACTGACCGATGACCCTTGATGCCGATCATGCCTTTACCGGCAGCGAACTCCAGGAATTCGCCTTCGAGGTCCTTGTATTCATCGTTCAGAACGAAGCATATATTCATCCGGGATCGATCTTCTTTTGCAGCTGTGCCTACGAACAATTTGTTTCGATCAATTTCGTTGTAGAGAAGATCGGCTTTTTCATTCTTGATTTTCTCAATTGCCGGCATGCCACCCTGGTCCTTCAGCCAGATCAGGGTTTGTAGAGCGCTGAACACAGGCATGACCGGAGGTGTGTTGAACATCGAACCTTTTCCGATGTGGGTTCGATAGTCAAGCATCGTTGGAATGTCACGGTCTACCTTTCCGAGAATGTCATCCTTGATGATCACAACTGTTGCCCCTGCAGGCCCCAGGTTTTTCTGGTCCCCGGCGTAGATGATCCCGTATTTAGAGACATCGATCGGCCGGCTGAAAATATCGGAGGACATATCCGCCACAAGGGGCATATCCACATCTAAATCTTCCAGGATCTCGGTTCCTTTAATGGTGTTGTTAGTGGTGATGTGGAAATAATCCGCATCCGCAGGGATCTCATAGCCCTTGGGAATGTAGCTGAAATCCTTGTCCGCAGACGAGGCGACTTCAACCATCTCCCCGAACAACTTCGCTTCTTTCATGGCCTTCGTAGCCCAGGTCCCTGTGTTCAGGTATGTAGATTTCTTGTCCATTAAGTTGTATGGGACCATGAGAAACTGTGTGCTCGCGCCGCCCCCCAGGAACAGCACCGAGTATCCATCCGGGGTTAGGAGCAGTTCCTTAATCAGCGCTTGGGCTTCATCCATCACCGCCTGGAACTCTTTGCTGCGGTGTGATATCTCCATGATGGAGAGACCGGTTCCGGCGAAGTCCTTAAGCGCTTCAATTGTTTTATCAATGGTGAATTGAGGCATGATCGACGGGCCGGCGTAGAAATTATGTTTCTTTTTCATGTTCTTATCCTCTTTTGAACCTTGGAACGGCAGCGGATAGGAGAAAAAATGAAGATTGCGTCAGTGTTTTCTTGAGTGCGATCTCGTAGAAGCTCCTTGTCGAGATAGGATGGTCAGTACCATTATAGTAAAGATATGATAGACATAGTGTGAGTTTTAGTGTTATTTGACATATTAAATCAGCCCAAGTGCAACTTGGAGCGGTGGGTGAAGTCGTATTATTGTAAATATGAGCCTACAAGGTTATCTTCCATATCATGATGGTTTACCCTCAAGTCGAATTCTTATCTATGCGACCATTCCTCGGAGAACAAGAGGCAAGATGAAATTGTCCTTCATGTGCTAAAGGAGTTGCTCCAATGTTCTATCCCTATTTCAACACCGCCCTCGAAGAACTTGACCCGGATGTTCATCAACTCATTCAATTGGAAGCCGAAAGGCAAAGGAGGAGGATCATCCTCATCCCCAGCGAGAGCGCTTCTCCTGTGGCCGTTCGCGAAGCCTTAGGATCGACCTTTCAGAACATCTACGCAGAAGGGTACCCGACTGAAGATACGCGCTGGATGAGCGAAGATGAAATTCTGGATTACCACACTCACCTGGCATTTTATCGCCGCTACTCCGGTCCCCGTGATAACAAAGGGGTCGAATACGCCAATATGGTTGAAACACTCGCTCGCCGACGCTGTGCAGAGGCTTTTGCCACGGACATTTTTTCTGCCGACGATATCTATGTCAACGTACAGGCGCTATCAGGCGCTCCCGCGAATAACGCGGTATTTCAAGCGCTGCTCGAGCCAGGGGACACCGTGTTGAGTATGGACCGGCCCCATGGAGGGCATCCCTCGCAAGGTTCGCCCGCCAACCGTTCAGGGAAATACTTCAATATCGTGCCTTACACTATTAACCCCGAAACAGGGCAGATTGATTACGAGGCGATAGAGAAGTTGGCACTGGAACATCAGCCCAAACTGATTATCGGCGGCTCTTCCTCCTATCCCTGGACTGTGGATTGGGAGAAATTCCGATCGATTGCCGATCTCGTTGGCGCATATCTGCTGGCCGATATCGCCCACGTAGCCGGGCTGGTTATCGCCGGCGAATATCCCTCGCCTCTTGGACTTGCCCATGTGATCACATCCACGACGCATAAATCGTTATATGGCCCACGCGGCGCGATCATCATGACCACTTACCCCAAGCTCTCGTCCGGTATTAACAAAGCGGTTTTTTCAGGCGAGCACGACGGACTGCAAGTCAACGTCCACGCAGCCATGTGCCTGATCTTCAAATACGCCCAGTCCGAGGAATTCAACGAATTACAGCATCAAGCGGTGAAGAACTGCCTCGCACTGGCCAGCCATCTGGAATCACGAGGATTTCAGATCGCTTATGGAGGCACAAACACCCACCTGATGAACCTGGATTGTACTTCCATGGCAGGGCCTGATGGGACACCACTATCCGGCGACCAAGCCGCCCGCATATTGGATTTGGTCGGCATTGTGGTCAATCGCAATACCTTGCCGGGAGATGATATTGCACATGATGCTTCTGGCATCTGCATAGGCACATCTTGGATTACACAGTGTGGTTTCGGGTTGAAAGAAACAGAAAAACTCGCTGGACTAATTGCCGATCTGCTTGCAGCTTGTGTCCCATATAGCCTGACCGGGAGGAAGAAGCCGATCCGGCGGGTCAAAGTCGACTTCGGGGTTTTCAACGATGTCAAAATTAAGGTGCGCGATCTTGCAATTGAAGCCGGCGGTGACTCTGGGACGCCTGTCTACGGCTACCCGCATTTTTATTACTTGGATGATCCTTTACCTGAGGAGCCTTATACAGTCATCGAACTTAAAGGAGAAGCGACTGATGAACTGTTGCGTTGGGTGACTTCAGCTAGGCCGTGCGAGATAGGGAAAGGCGAGGTTGTGGATGTCCAACTTGCTCTTGATAAAGGAACTGTCGGGGCGGTGATGGAGCGGGTGGAAGAGGTTGCGACCTGGCGCCTTACAATGGAGACGAAGGACGCTGGTCGAGCGCTGGGCTGGCTGCGGGACCTCTCCGATGGATATGTAACGGTCGATGATGAGGATTATATTAAAAAGCTGCCTGGACCAGTCACCGTGTGTTCTATGGGGGGCTTGATGGAAATGCCGAAGGCGAAAGTCGAAGCCGACGGGTCGGACAAGCCTTGGTATCTGGGCTTACAGGTTGTGAAGGGGGAACCATTGTCGTCTTTCACCTGGGATGAGCCTGAGACTGAGGAGATACGCGAGACGGCGTTAAACAAGACTCATCGTGAAATGGGAGCCAAAATGGTTCCATTTGCTGGCTGGGATATGCCGGTCTGGTATACAAGCGTAATCGAGGAGCACAATGCCACAAGGGAGGCTGCGGGTCTGTTCGATGTGAGCCACATGGGTGTCTACCAGGTGGAGGGGCCGGCTGCCAGCACATTCCTCAACTCGGTCGTGACCAACGATGTGGCTTCATTGCAGATCGGTGTTTCGCACTATGCGCAATTCCTGGATCCTAGTGGCGCGGTGATCGATGACACGATGGTCTATCGCCGTCGGGAAGACACTTACTTGATTGTCGTGAACGCGTCTAATGACGACAAGGATTGGACCTGGCTGAAAGGGGTGAAAGATGGTCAAGTGTGTGTGGATGAGCATCGACCGTGGGCTTTGACCTTCGGTCGCGAATGCACGCTGCGAAACCTGCGCGATCCTGCTGAAGGGGAGGATATGCGGGTGGACATCGCGATACAGGGACCGAAAAGCCGCGATATCCTGCTATCTTTGGGTTGTGATGAGGCGACAGCCGCCCATCTGAAGGCATTGCGCTGGGCTGGCGTTATGGAAGGCGTCTTCGGCGGGATTGATCTGGTCGTCAGCCGCACGGGCTACACCGGCGAACGAGTAGCATATGAACTGTTCGTGCATCCTGATCGCAGTGTAGATCTGTGGAAGGCGCTGATAAAATCCGGTGAGCCGCTGGGAATGAAGCCGGTGGGGTTGGGTGCGCGCGACTCGCTGCGCACCGAAGCCGGTCTACCGCTCTACGGGCATGAGATGGCCGGCGAGATGAGGCTTGGCGTTGGCGACGCCGGCTTCGGCGCCTATGTGAAGACCTACAAGCCGTGGTTTATTGGACGGGAGGCGTTTCTTGCACAGGAGAAGGAGCGCGAATCTGAGATCGTTCGCTTCCGCTTCAATAATAAAGGCGTACGAATGGCACACTACGGCGACCCTGTCGTTGATAAACGCGGAAGGACGATCGGAGTGGTAACCAGTTGTGCCGTAGACAGCGACGGCTTCCTGACCGGTCAGGCCTATTTGGATCTCAAGAGCTCCAAAGTGGGCACACCGGTCTTCATTTTCCAAAGCGCTCCGAAGAAGGCAAGTAAAGCCCCTGCAGACTTAAGCGTTGGCGATAAGGTCTCGATCCCCACCCCGGCTACTGTTATCACCCGCTTCCCGGAGTAGGTCACGACCCTAGGAGAGCTCTCATGGTTGGGCACGGCATTGCCGTGCCCCTTCTCATTAATTTAACCTTGGCTTCCCCTATTAAATGCCCAGAGCCCCAGCCAATTGACTGGGGCTCCGGACCTTGGAGGGAGAGTACGATCTAGTCCAATCTATAGATTAGATAGCGTTGACAATGCCGCTAAAAACGTTACCGATCGCAGGGCCCAATAGAGCCAGGATCACGATAACCACGACTGCGACTAGAACCAGGATCAATGCGTACTCAACCAGGCCCTGTCCCTTCTCTTTCGGAGCAAATAACATAATTACCTCCTTCTAAATGGGTTGCTCAGTAGAGCTCCGATACGGCTGGATAACGATCTAACTGTCACCAGAATAACACAGTGTTGACTTTCTGAACCTTACAGCCAGCTTGCAGCTTCGACATCGACCGGGTGGATCTTCCGAGCCACCGTTCTTGACCTTCCCGGTAGGTCCCGCCATTCCCTGGTCAGGCGGAGGGTATATGGCGAGCGGTGCGGTCAAATTAATCCGAGGTCTGACGGGACCCAAAAAACTTACCGGTGCATGGGATAACGATGGGGCAGGGTGATTGTTACGCGCTGCGTGTAATCCATTGGTACTAGGCGTGAGGGTGTTCGTGCGCATAATCTATAATGGCCGACACCCAGGTCGGCCCGTTGTCTTTCTGCCTTCAAGATCTGTAAGGGCGGGCCGGCGGCTCGCCCCTACCGATGGCACAAACGGATCGAGAGGAATAGTTTGCCCAACTATAGTCGCCCT
>SOJU01000227.1 GCA_004376465.1 Anaerolineales bacterium
GCTCGAAGTCACGTTTCAATCGCGCCCTCACCGATTTGCAGCGGGGACTCTGGATTCTGCCCATGGGTATCGCTGAGGCGGGTTCGTGGCGCTACGCTTTTATTTATGAACTCTTCGATCGGTGGTTCCCGGATGTGTCTGAGCAGGCACGTGGAATATCGCTTCGTCAAGCCAGAGCGGAACTCGCGAAGTGTTATCTTCGATCTCTGGGGGTTTCCGGAAGTCGTGAGATCGCGAAACTCTTCCGCTGGGAAGCGGACAACACCCTCCAGGCGCTGGAAGATCTAGAAAAGGCGGGTGATGCCCTGCCTTTAAGTGATGACCGTTGGGCGATTGAAGCCATCGTTCGGGGGAAATAATCAATTCGGTTCTACAAAAGGAGCCTTTAAAAAAGCAGCATCAAGGGATTTCTCGGTCGCCGCTGTGCGGCTCACTCGAAATGACAGGTTCATGGCCGATGTCATTCTTGAGAAGCGCAGCGACGAAGAATCTCGTTCCACACAAGAAATTCCTGTATGTTCGAAGAACGAGATGCTTCACTTCGTTCAGTATGACATTAAGGGGCTACATCTGGTTTCAGAGATAGAGCCTTCACGAGCAACATCAAAGGGATTTCTCGCTTGCGCTCGAAATGACAACGGGGAACGAGCTGTTTCCGTATATGTCATTTCGAACCCCGGCAGGGTGTGAGAAATCCCTGAGACGACTCGCTTAGTAATTCGAGGACTACATTAAAGAAGGGGGACTGGAGAAGCCCAATAATAGATGTGTTGAACGACACACTATGCCGGTCTAGATCGCTCAAGCCCTTCATCAAGCTCAGGATGTCTTCACAGCCTTAACCTGAACGTCGAAGAGAATCTGGGATCTTCCTTCTTATACCCGGATTACTTTCAAGTCTGCAACGAAGGAGATCATCTCAAGATGGATTCTTTTTGCGGCGCTATCAAAATTCTCGCTTGTATATCTGATCGGAGTCACTAATCCGCCGCGCTTCTTTCCATCAAGGCGAGCTTCCGTCACAAAACCCGTTGAAGTAATAGAGATGCCAATATCCTTCGGAACGATGATGTCAATGTCGCCCACAAACCGATAGAGCTTAAAGGTGACCTCACCTTCTGGGAATTTGGCCTGGGTGAAATCCAGATCGACGTCGCCCACAAAACTCCAGATCTCCTGATCCATAACATCCCACTCACCTGAGCGGCGTAGATCCCCGAAGAAGTGCATTTGAATATCCGTGCCCTCGGGGGCGATTCGCGGCCTAACGATTATTAAAATCCCGACCAAGATCAAGAAGCTGGGCCAGCAGATGGCGCCGAGATGAATATCGAGTAGATTGCTCAGTAAAATGAGAAATCCAAATCCAATGAGCACGCTGCCCAAGAGTATCTGTGTTTGTTTCTTCATGTCACCCTCCTAAACGCCAACGAATTTTCATCTTGGTAAATAAGGCGATTTACTGACAACGCCAAGGTCAGCGATCCTCTCATGATTATTGTTACTTTACTCTTTTAGAACAACTTATGTCTAGCTCGTTGTCCTCTTGCATTGGTCTAAACATTAACCATAATCATCGCAATGGAGATCATCTCTCAAATGGACAGCATCTGAAGGCACTATGAATAATCGTCAACGTCATTGGATTCCTATCCTGCTTCTCACCGCTCTTCTCGCCTGCTGCGCTGGCGGGACATCCGGAAGCGTACTCGGTTCCAGAGAGAGTTGTCGTATCAACGCAGGTTCTGGAAGCTGCGAAGGCACCTTCAGTACGCTAAAAGGGACCTATGGGAAAGATATCGAGGACGAGGCTATTTTCAGCGGCGACGCGATTGATGTTGAAGTTCAGGCCTCCGTAGAGAGTGGCCCGGTTCGAATCTCGATGGAGTCGCCCGATGGCACGGTCGCGTTTATCGAGATTTTATCTGGAAACTCGGGCACACTCATAGGCATCGCTTCGGGGGAGTTCGACGGCTTTGAAGTCGTTTTTGAAACCCTCGAGGGTGAGGCAGCCGGTATAACCTATCAGATCACCTACCAAGTGCGCTAAACCACGGGAAGAATGATTCCACAGGCCATTCTTCTAGGACTTCAGGATAGGCCATGAAGCTCCAAGTTCACCCTATCAATCTCCGTATGTCAAATGCCTACGTGGTCGAGTTACCATCCGCTTTGGTTCTCGTCGATGCCGGCTCTCCCGGTGATACTCATAAGATACTCTCACGGTTGAACGCCTTCAGAGGCAAACCCCTGCGTCTCATTTACATCACGCATGCCCACCTCGACCATTACGGAGCTGCGGCTTCGATACAGCATGCCACCAACGCTCCGTTGGCGATTCACGCTGAAGATGCTAGGGCTCTGGCGAAGGGAGAAACCCATCTCGGCCAGGTTCGCGGCCGAGGCCGGCTCACAGCCGCGTTGATGCCCATCGTGAGAAGGCTATTTCCGGTTGAGGCGATTACAGCCGACCATGTACTTCAAGATTGGCAAGATTTAGGGGATTTCGGCTTGTCTGGGCAGGTGCTCCACACCCCCGGACACACACCAGGCTCGACTTCGCTTATTGTGGATGGCAGATTGGCCTTCGTTGGAGATTTGTTCTCCACCTTTGGGAAGCCCCATACCCAGCGCCTGTACGCCCACGACTGGTCAGAAATAGAAAAGAGCCTCGAACGATTGAACGCTCTCAATCTCGAGTGGCTCTATCCAGGCCATGGCCGGCGCCCCTTATCCGGAGAGCAATTCGCCTCTCTGGTCTCTACACAACGATAAGAGTGCCCCCCGCTTTGAGGTTGAAGCAGCGGACATTCTTATCATGCACAAATAATTTCTCTTAAGGGAAATTATACAGCGGATACCTTCAGGGTAAGTACACTCTCCTTGATCCACGAAAGACCAAAACCATGCCATGGTAATCGCTGTTCATTCTTCTTACTGATTTCAGTGGTCACGAGATCGATCTCGAGCTGGTCGCCGCAAGTACCGTGCATTTCTTCCGTCCACGCATAGCCGAAGCCAAAATACGGGAAACTCCACTTCTTTTCCCGGCGAACTTTACTGGCCGTCAATGCCGCCGTATTCCCCCCGATGGTCCCCCCCATCTCATTCACCCAGGCAAAGCTAAAGCCTCGCCACGGGAAACCAGACTTCTTATCCCTTCCCACGTCAACCGCCTGTAGATCGATGGACACGTCCTTGGATGAACCCTGCATTCTCTTCGCCCATGCCGCGCCAAAACCAAAGTAGGGAAACAACCTCTTTCGCTCCATGCCAACTGCGGTGGTCATGAGTGAGACCTGCAGCTGCCCACCATTCGCCTTCACCATGTCAACCAAGGTTTGATAGAAGACAGGGTGAGCAACCCCTTCATCAAACATGATGGTATCTTCAACGAGAGGCTCCTTGCAGTTCGGGCACTTACCGCTCCACCCTTCGAACTCACACTTACAGCTAGAGCAAAACATCGTTCTTCCCTCTCCTTGAATAGAGAGCTTATCAGGATTAGGACTATCGTAGCTCAGAACAAAGGAGTGTTCATGACATGAGACTGACTTCTAGGGCAAACCTGTCGATAGGGAATTCCGCACATCCACTTGAACAACGTACTATGCGGAATAAGGATCTAGCGCTAAGGAAACGATCAATCCTATTTTCGCCCCCAGCAGCTATAACGGATCGGACAGAAGCATACTCCTGGGAATTAGCCCTGGAGTATGCCAAAGAGGTTTGTGATTACGGGTTACGACCGTTTCAGATGTCTTTCAGATCACGGCGATCCAAGCGCTTCGAGGTTCCCCAAACCGCTGACACTTTCGTGCACCTGCGGATCACCATAGTAACTTACATTCCCTACGCCGCTGATATTCACATCCAGGGATTCTGTCGCCCACACTGTTGCGCTGCCGGCGCCGCTAATATTCACATCGGCATGTTCGCTTTCTAACTCCCTGCTGTCGTATGAACCCGCGCCGCTGACATTAATCTCCTGTGTTCTCGCAAAACCGGAGAGATCGATCGATCCCGCGCCGCTTATTTCCACATCAAAACGCTCGGTATCTATCCCACTCGCTTCGATGCTCCCTGCCCCAGATAAGGCAATCCCATCCAGCGTTATAACAGTGAGAGTGTACGTGATTGGTTTCGTAGGTCGGATAATGTCCTGCCACCTATCGGTATCGAAACCGATCTCGAGGGTACGCCCGCTAACCTTCGTTTCAATTCTTGGCAGGACGTTATCTTCTGCCTCGATCGTGAGAGATTCTTCGCTTCCCTGCGTAATAATCAGCGTCCCAAACCCCTCGAAAGAAACTCGGTCGAAACCTGACACCGCCCGTTGCTCCGTCACCAACACCCCAGAGCCCTCCTCATAGCGTAGCGTGAACGCACACCCGCTCGTGAGCAATCCAAGAATAAGCAATACCACCCATATCCGTGACATTTTGACGTTCCTCCATTTAATGATTATTGTAACTACTCGGTCATCTTGTAGTTTTGCCATTCTGAGCAGTTAACAATTATTGCTAACTATTAGCTAATTCTATATACGCAGGAATAGGGGGGCAGGTTGCATGTTTTCGTGGGCAAATGAACGCAGTGCAATCAGAAATCGTATAAGGTGTAAGGTGTGGCTGCCCACACTACTAGACCCCAACCGCATAATGATCGCTGGACATACACACCGTCTACGGCAACTAACTTTCATACAACTAGGAAATTGAATCTCATGAGCCATTCTTTTAATCACCGCTGGCATACCCGTTTTCTCCTCATTCTCATTTTCGGAATTCTCGCTCTCGCCAGTTGTCAGATCTTCGGAGTTCAACAGCCACTACCCTCGCCAATTCCTTATCCATCCTTAACTCCAAAATCTGAGACTGCCTCGACTGGATTTTCCCAAGCCGAAATAGACACCCTCAACAGTTTACAGAAAGCAGATGATCACCCGCTATATGTGATGCACTACCAAGGACCCCATCGCGAGGCGATTTTTATTGCAACGGGAGCGAATGAATTACAACGATCCAATTTCGAGCTTGAAAACCCGACCCCGCTGTGGGCATGCTCCCTGTTCACAGCTCTCGCCGATCCGCAAGGCGGGGTACTCGGGCGCAACTTCGATTGGGAATTCAGCCCCGCCCTTTTGCTGTTCACCGACCCACCTGATGGATACGCCTCGGTGTCTATGGTGGATCTGGCATACTTCTTTGATGCCCCTGCCGTTACTCAACTGATGGCTCTGGATCTCAACGACCTGAGTCCTTTACTGAACACACCTTCAATGCCCTTTGAT
>SOJU01000122.1 GCA_004376465.1 Anaerolineales bacterium
CGACGCCCTCCGTAATATCCAGGTCGATGACTACTTTGCACTGAAGAGCGTGGGCAGCCCGCGCGTCAGTCCAGATGGTGCTTGGATTGTTTTCACGATTCGGATCAAAGACCTCGAGAAAAACAGTTCCGAGACGCAGCTGTGGATGGTCCCAACCGCCGGCGGTGAGATGCGCCCCATGACGGCCAAGGGCGGTTCTGTCTGGCAACCCAGATGGAGCCCTGACGGTAAGTACCTGACCTTCATGGCGAGTAGTAGAGACCAGGGCTCGCAGCTCTTCAGTCTAGACCTGCAGGGCGGTGGCGAGCGCGTCCAGATTACCAATATCGAGGGCGGCATCGGAGGCTACAAATGGTCCCCAGACGGCAAACGCCTCCTACTGACGATCAGCGATAAGATCGAAGAGAAATCCGATGGGCCCTGGGTCATCGACCAGTTAAAATTCAAGCAAGACTATGTCGGCTATCTGAATCGCCAGCGCACCCATCTTTATGTCCATGACCTCGAGGCGAAAACCACCATCCAGATCACCAACGGCGACTATGACGACTACGGCGCGACATGGTCTCCGGATGGCAGCAAGATCGCTTTTGTCAGTAACCGCACAGCCGAGCCGGACGCCAGCTCTAATACCGACATCTGGTTGGTGGATCCGGGTACTCCGTACGACCAACAGGAGCCAGTCCGGGTAACCACGAACCCTGGTACCGACGGCTCGCCGATCTGGCACCCCGATGGCGAGAGAATCGGCTACCTCATGACCTACACGGACCGGACCGACATACCCGCGTCCTACCTGCAGACTAAAGTCGCGATCATTCGTATTGGAGAGGACGAGCCCGTGCTTCTTACCACGGAGGCACTCGACCGCAAGGCCTGGGACCCGACTTTCTCACCGGATGGAAGCCAGATTTACGTCCAGCTGGAGGATGACGGGCAAGTTCAACTGGCCGCTGTGTCTGTCGCGGATGGTGAGTTGAGCCGGCTGATTACAGGACAGGTCCAGGTGGGGGCGACCGCGGTAGCACCTGACGGCAGTGTCGTTGTCGCCATCAGTAAGCCGCGTCTGCCGGGAGATCTGTTTGTCCTCGATGCGAATCCTCCGGCTGGTTCTGAGCAGCCACGCCGCCTCACGGACGTCAACGGTGAACTGTTGAACTCAATCTGGCTGTCGGATGTCGAGGAGCTGCGTTTCCCGACGCTCGATGGCACCGAGATCCAGACATTTGTGTACAAGCCACAGGATTTCAATCCGAAACGCCGTTACCCGGCTATTCTCTGGCTTCACGGCGGGCAGGAATCCCAGTACGACTATGGTTTTAATTTCCGGGTCCAGCTGTTTGCCGCCAATGGCTACGTCGTGGTGATGCCGAATGTTCGGGGATCAGGTGGCCGGGGGCTCGACTTCGCACTTGCCCTCAACAAAGCATATGGCACAAAGGATGTCGAAGATGTGATCGTGGCTACTGACTACGTCATCGAACAGGGTTACGTCGATCCTGACCGGCTCGGCGTTGGCGGATGGTCGTCTGGCGGGACGCTGACGAACTTCGTGATTGCCAAGACGGATCGATTCGCAGGCGCTGTCAGTGGCGCCAGCGTTGGATGGTATACGTCCACTTACGGTCACGATCCCTACTATCTGTGGTGGCATACGGAACTCGGTCCGCCGTGGAAAAATCGCGATCTCTGGGACAGCATCTCACCGTTCATGTACGTCGAGAACATCACGACGCCGACGCTCTTCATTGGCGGCGAGAAGGACTGGAACCAGCCGATCATCCACTCCGAGCAGATGTACCAGGCAATGAAACACTTGGGTCGCGAAACCCAGCTCGTCGTATACCCCAACGCGCACCACGGCATCAGAAAACATAGCTATCAAAAGGACCTGCTCGAGCGCTTTCTCGGTTGGTTCGAGAAGTACGTGAAGGGCCCAAAGTCCGGTTCATAGCGCCCTGCAAACTGTTGCGTGCGCGCTCCGCTAAAAAATGGACGTAAGTGTGAGAAGAAAAATTCCATTATGACAAAAAGCAGATTCAAGGTCCCACACACTCTGGTTATCCTTTTCGGGATGGTGATCCTGGCCCAGGTTCTCTCATACCTGATTCCCGCCGGGTCGTTCGAACGGGTGGAGAATGCCGCCGGACGACTCCAGGTGGTGCCCGGCAGCTTCCACCTCACCCCGGACGCTCCGGGGTTGTCCCCCCTGGCCTTCCTGACGGCCATTCCCAAGGGTTTCAGCGGAGCACACGAGATCATCTTTTTCGTCTTCATCATCGGGGGTGCCTTCGCCGTTCTTCGGGCCACGGGGGCCGTGGATTCCGCTATGGGAGCCCTCCTTAAGCGCTGGAGGAATCGACCCTTCTGGTTGGTGGCCGGCGCAACTGCCCTGTTCGCTGTTGGGTCGAGCACCATCGGATTCGGCGAAGAGTATTTTCCCTTCGTACTCGTCCTCATCACCCTGTCTCTCGCCCTTGGATACGACAGGATCACGGCTGTGGCGATCATCATGGTTGGGTACGGCGTTGGTTACGGTGCTGCCCTCATCAACCCCTTCACCATTATTATCGCCCAGGACATCGCAGGACTCCAACCCGCATCGGGGCTCTGGTACCGCATGGTGCTCATGGTCGTCTTCCTGCCGATTGGCATTCACCACGTCTGGTCATATGCCAAGAAGGTGGGGCGGGATCCGGCGGCGAGCCTGGTGGCCGACGTGAGCGCGCCCGAAGGGGTGTCGATCTCCAGTGGCGGAGATGGAGAGGCCGGAGTAGACCATCCTCCGATGACCACCACGCACAAGCTGATCCTGGCCATCGTTGGCATCTCTCAGCTCCTCCTTGTCTACGGGCTGAGCCAGTGGCACTGGTCTCTGGTCGAGATGCAAGCAGTCTTCGTCGCTCTCACAGTGGTCATAGCCATCGTCGCCCGCTTGAGCCCAGACCGCACAGCGGTGGAGTTCGGCAGAGGCGCAGCGAGCCTCACGAGCACTGCGCTGCTGATCGGCGTGGCCCGGGGCATCCAGGTAGTGTTGAACGAGGGCGGCATAGTGGACACAATGGTCCACGGCATCAGCCTTCCCCTTCAGGAGCTTCCGGGAACCCTTTCCGCCGTGGGGATGTTCTTCGTTCAGAGCCTTGCCAACTTCTTCATCCCCTCGGGAAGCGGTCAGGCCTATGTCACCATGCCGATAATGGCGCCCCTGGCAGACCTCGTGGGCGTGAGCCGGCAGGTGGCGGTACTGGCCTACCAGTTCGGCGATGGGTTCAGCAATATCCTGGTTCCCACCCAAGCCGTGATCGTGGGAGCCCTGGCCATAGCGGGAATCCCATACGACCGTTGGCTGCGCTTCATCCTATCTTTCATGGTAAAGATCTGGATCGTGGGCTCGATAGCATTGGCCGTGGCCGTATTGATCGGATACGCCTGAGAAAGCCCCGTTGAGAGGTATAGTGATAAAATAGAAGTAGAAGATAATTTGTTAACCTGGATTATTCACGAGTCGAGGTTGCTACAGATGCGAGGTGTCGGCATATTTTATGAATAAATAAGGTTAAATAGTCTGATAAGTTTTGTGGAAGGCAACTGAACGGCCCTCGCCTTGGTAGAATGATGACAAACAACGATTTAGCTCAAAAAAGAACACATTGGGAATTCATTACCCTCGGTTGCATGTTTATAGGCTATATGGGATTCATTCTCTCTAGGACAGTTCTCGCAGTTGCCAGCCCTGAAATGGTAAACGACCCGAACCTCGGACTTGACGAAGCCAGCTACGGGGATATTGCAGCCTGGGGAATGGCGGGAATGATTACGGGAAAACTCCTTACCGGAGTGATTGCAGATTGGCTCGGTGGACGGAGAGTATTTTTAGTGGCTCTCTCTATCACAGCCTTACTTACAGTTACCTTTAGCTGGGGCACCTCTACTACCATCCTTGCCAGTATAAACTTCCTTATGCTGTTTGCAATGGCAGCAAGCTGGCCCTCCATGGCAAGTATTATTTCGGTATGGTATCCTTCGACAAAATATGGAAGAGTGTGGGGAATACTTTCAATCAGTTCTCGTCTAGGTGCTTCCATATCAATGATATTGTTGGGAACGCTGCTCACAGTGTTCTCCTGGCAAAATGTATTTCGTACTGCTGGGGTAATGAGTTTTTGCATAGCAGTATGTATCTCTTTCTATCTAAAAGCGAAACCAAAGGATGTTGGGCTTCCAGCTTTAGAGGATCAAGTCGCGCCAGAAGGTTCTGATAGACAAGATGAACCAAATACTGAACAGAAAGCACCTCACTTTCTAGATGACAAGAATCCAGCCGAAGCACTATGGGCTTTCGCAAAAAGCGGACGTTTCTGGCTAATATGCTCGAGCCTTATGTGTACTACTATATTAATGGACTTTATCCTTTTTCTACCGCTTTATCTTACTTCTTTTGAAGGAGTATCATCTGCTCAGGCCGGTTCTTGGGCCTCCGCATTTCCAATCGGATGTTTGCTTGCCTTGGTTGGGGGAGGGTTTTTATATGACCGCGTCTCAAGAAAGGGAAGAGTCGGTCTTTTGGGTGGATTATTGGGAGCTACCTGCGTTTGCGTTGCAGCACTGTGGTGTTTGAAGGGAATACCGATGATTCCGGATTCTTTCAAATTTCCGCTTGCGATTGTAATCCTGTTCTTTTACGGATTCACACTTGCTCCAGTATACTATCTGCCTGCGAGTATCTTTTCTAATGAATTTGGTGGAAAACACTGCGCTCTCTTAGTAGGGCTGGTAGATGTTGCTGGCTACTCCGCTTCAATGCTATATCTCATTGCAGGGGGCAGAATGGTTAAAACTTGGGGTTGGCAGAGCATGATTCAATTATTTTTGGTGATAGCTGCAGTAGCAACCTTGATTATAATCTGGTTCGCCTTCGAAGATTACAGACGTTTCAAACCACCCGTCGGGAAGGTCACCGTCTAAGTTTGGTTAGAACCTTAACACGTCCAGGGGAGCGTGGAGATAGAATTAGATCAGAAATATTGGATAGTGATGAAATAGAAGTAGAAGATAATTTGTTAAATAGTCTAAAAAGTTTTGTGGAAAGCAACTAAATGTTGGGTACATATTTGGCGTTGCCAAGAGCATTTTGGCATGTTATACATGAGCGTTAGCATAGCTGCTGCGCAATTATAAAAAGATTGTTAAACTCCCAGGCAGGACCGTTCTTTTTTGCAATGCAATATGATCATATTTAAAATGAACTCATAATAGAACGTA
>SOJU01000228.1 GCA_004376465.1 Anaerolineales bacterium
TGCTGCTTGATGAGCCCACATCCCATCTCGACTTGAGCAATAAGGGTCACATACTACGAATTCTCAAAGATCTAGCAGAACAGGGGGTTACCGTAATTTTCACGACACATGATCCCTACACTGCCGTGCTCAGCGCCGAATATCTAATCTTGATGCGTGACGGCAACATTCTGGATTCCGGACCGATAGAGCAAGTTCTTAAAGCCGACAAGTTAACCTCAACCTATGGCGTTCCCGTACGCGTGGTTAAAGTCAACGGTCATTCTGTCATTCTGCTCGACCAAACTCTGACATGACACAGAACGCTTCGATATTGATCATCAGCGGAACGCGGGCCTCTGGCAAAACCACTTTCTGTACGTTAATCGCCAAAATTCTCAAATCAAATGGCTGGGATGTCGCTGGTTTACTCTCGCTGCCCGTTATCCAAGAGGGTGAAGAGGTCGCCAAAGATGCCTTTGACATCCGCTCTGGAGTTCGCCGATCCCTTGGGAGCGTAAAGCTTCATGACAGAACAACAACCGAAGTACAAACCGGACGATGGACTTTTAATGCAAAGACCATCGATTGGTGTAACACAATATTCCAATCTTCCATTCCCTGTGATTTTCTGATCATAGATGAAATCGGACCCCTCGAATTCGACCACGGGCAAGGCTTTCTCGAGGCTCTAATCGCCCTGGATTCCGGAGAATTCAACCACGGAGTGGTCGTTATCCGCCCTCATTTGCTTGCAGCCGCTCTACAGCGGTGGCCGGCTGCAGAAGTCATCGAAATCACAGATGCCCATCATGCCGAACAACAAGCTGTTCAGTGGGCAGCGCAAATAGCCAAAGATATTCACCCACCCAGGAAATAAAGTACATCGGTCGGCTATGCGCAGCCCGTCTCCCTCGGCAACGCGAATTCTGACATCTACCCACACGCCAGCCCCCAAGACCTGAATGGTATAATTGCTCTGTGGATCCGAAACAGTGGCGCTCCGCGCTCGCGAAGACTCGCCGGTCGACTTTTGGTCGTATTGCGACTCTCCTGGGAGCAACAGAGCTGACGCCAGATTTCTGGGAGGAACTCGAGGCAGCGCTGATTCAGTCTGACATGGGAGGGAACCTTACCCAGAGTTTGGTGACGGAACTTCAGGAGACTGCCAATCTGGAGGGGCTCTTACGGGGCGAAGAGATCTACACACTCCTCAGGAGTCTATTGATCGAGCGTTTGAACGCCCCTATCGAACCTGCACCCCATCAAAAACCGCATGTCATGATTCTCGTCGGTGTCAATGGCACCGGAAAGACAACCACCGCAGCGAAACTCGCTTTCGCCCAGACAAGAGCAGGGCTTCGAGTCATTCTGGCAGCAGCGGACACCTATCGAGCCGGTGCGCAAGAGCAATTATCGATTTGGGGCGAACGTCTTGGCGTAGATGTGATTTCCGCCGAATCTGGCAGCGATCCCGGCGCCCTGGTTTACAACGCCTGTCAAGCAGCGCATGCAAAGAACATGGATGTGGCAATCATCGATACCTCAGGCAGGATGCACACCGAGTACAATCTCATGGCCGAGCTGCAGAAGATCTGTCGGGTCGTACGCAAAGTCATCGATGGAGGATCTCATGAAGTACTCCTTGTTCTCGATGCGACCACTGGTCAGAACGGATTGGTGCAGGCGCAAGCTTTCGCAGAAGCCGTTGACCTGGATGGCGTCATCCTGACAAAACTAGATGGTTCCGCCAAAGGCGGTGTGGGATTTGCCATCGTCGATTCACTGAGCATTCCAGTGCGCTATGTCGGCATAGGAGAGAGCTTGGAAGATCTCGCAGTCTTCAACCCGCTGGCTTTCGTTGATGCGCTGCTGCTTGATCCTGTAACACCTACAGCCTAAGTCAACCAGGCACCATTAACGAAAAAGGAGTAAATTACCCCGCAGCAAGCTACGGGGCATTCACAAAGGAACAATCGTCATAGGGGCTGCCG
Organism: Anaerolineales bacterium; assembly: GCA_004376465.1. Taxonomy (GTDB): domain Bacteria; phylum Chloroflexota; class Anaerolineae; order Anaerolineales; family E44-bin32; genus E44-bin32. Next base: position 1,974 of record SOJU01000228.1, read on the forward strand.
CCCCCAAACCCCTGCTTGCCCATTCATCCCGCCAGCAAGCTGACGGGTATTCTGGGAATACTAATAAATTCCTGTAAAGGGAAGGTTAACCAATGGAAGATTTAAAAGCACAGTTCAACGAAGTCCAGGCACAAATCCAAGATCTCCTGGTGCGGCTTTGACTTCGCTAAAAGCGAAGCTCGGCTAGAGAAAATCAAAAAAGCCGCTGAAGCCCCAAATCTTTGGGATAACCCCGCTGAAGCAAAATCGACGATGCGCAGCCTCGCTCGTTTACAACGAGATATCGATGGCTGGCACGCACTCCAACAGCGAACCAGCGACGCTATTGAGCTGGCCTCTCTCGAGGACGACGAAATACGCGGCGATCTTGAAAAAGAACTGGCAGAGCTTCAGGATGAAGTTAACCGACGTGAGACTCAGGCTCTCCTCTCCGGTCCATATGATAAGGAGAACGCAATTCTTGCCATTCATGCAGGCGCCGGGGGGACTGATTCACAGGATTGGGCTGCCATGCTGCAGCGAATGTACCTCCGTTGGGCGGAGGCACACAAATACAATACCGAGATACTGGACACGAGCGAAGGTGAGGAAGCCGGGATCAAAAGTACAACAATATACATCGAGGGCAATTTTACCTACGGATACCTCAAATCAGAGAGAGGAGTCCACCGGTTGGTCCGATTGTCACCCTTTGATTCTGCCAGCAGGCGGCACACATCATTTGCCCTGGTGGAAGTCCTTCCACAGGTCGAGGCGACAGAAGAAATTCAAATTAACCAATCGGATTTACGCATCGACACTTATCGATCCGCAGGCGCGGGCGGTCAGAGCGTTCAAAAGAACGATACTGCTGTGCGGATTACACACATCCCAACCGGCATCGTCGCTACTTGTCAGAACGAGCGGTCCCAATCACAGAACAAGGAAAACGCGATGCGGGTGCTTCGAGCCCGCCTGCTCGACATCCAACACCAAGAACAAGCGGAAGAGCTGGCTCAGATTAAAGGGGATCACATCAAAGCCGAATGGGGGAACCAGATCCGCTCCTATGTTTTGCATCCTTACCAGATGGTAAAAGACCACCGGACCGAGCTTGAAATCGGAAACGCAAATGCGGTTCTGGATGGAAAGATCGATCCATTCATCGAGATGTACCTCCGATCCATGATCGGAGAAAAATCCTAATGGATGGTTCCAAGGATTGCTACCATCTTGTCGGCGCATCACGCCTCTGCTATAATCCGGCGGCTCACGAATTCATGCCCCATTCATTGAAATTGTATGGGGCGCCATGAGCGGAGATCCATTTGAATAGGAAAAACATCTCTCTTTCGGGTGGACAGGTACACTAGGAGGAACTTGCGTGGCATTCTATCTCAATATTGTATTGTCGATTGTCTCCGTCGCACTTATTGCGATCATCATTCTGCAAAGTCGCGGCGCTGGTCTCGGAGGCCTGGGTGGAGGTGGTGACTTTGGAGGCGCTGGTTTCCATGTGCGGCGGGGAATTGAACGCCTGCTCTTTAATGTCACCATTGGTCTAAGTGTCGCTTTCTTCACTCTAGCCCTGGTGACCGTTATTCTGGTCGGATAACCCCGCTCAGACCCACTTCGGTTTCAACTACCCCAACCCTTTATGCGCAACATTCGCTGGCAATTACTTATTGCAATAGGTGGTCTTGCCCTGGTGGTCGTCTTGTTGATCGGTCAGACACCCGATCAGGTTACGGCGCCTGCCCAACCGGTTACCGGCGGTGTCCACAGCGAAGCACTGGTCGGTGAGATCATCCGTCTGAACCCCATCCTCGATTTCTCCAATCAGCCAGACCGCGATATTGATCGGTTGATATACCATGGACTCCTGCATTTCGACTCCCGTGGAATACCAGTTCCCGACCTGGCGGCAACCTGGTCGATTTCGGCAGACGCGACGCTTTACACTTTCACATTACACGAGGATGCTGTCTGGCACGATGGTGAACCTGTTACCTCGGACGACATTGTTTATACATTTTCCAAACTTCAGGACGATGACTACCCAGGGCCAGAAGATATCCACGAGCTCTGGAACCAGGTCAACATCATCCGACTGGATGATCGCCGTGTCCAATTCCAGCTACCGGAACCGTTTGCGCCCTTTCTAGATTACCTATCCGTCGGTTTACTTCCTGATCACCTCCTGCGCGGTGTGAGCGCAGGCGATCTTATCGACCATCCTTTCAACCTAGATCCCATCGGAACCGGACCATTCCGCCTTGATCAATTCATACTGGAAGATAACAAAATAACAGACGTAAGCCTGGTTGCCTTCGATGAATTTTACGGTCAGCAGCCATTTCTCGAGCGCATCGAACTCATTCTCTTCGAGAATGAACAAGATGCCCTTAAGGCCTACAACAATGGCGAGGTCAAGGGTATTGGGTACCTAGGAGAAAGCATCCTGGAAGAAGCTCTATCGCTTCCTTCGATGAATGTGCACTCCGCACGGCTCCCGCGCCTGGGTTTGATATTTCTTAACCTACAGAATCCCGAGAAAGACTTTCTTTCCGAGAAGACGATAAGGCGAGCGTTAGCCATAGCGATTAACCGCCAATGGATTATCGATCAAGTATTCCTGGGCCAAGCAGTCCAACCCATAGGACCTATCATGCCTGGAACCTGGGCTTTTGCCGAGGGGTTAAAAGCTCTTCCTTTCGATCCAGACGAGGCAGCCCAAATTCTTGAGAGTGAGGGCTGGGAACTTCCGGCCGGCGCGGCGCTGGGAACACCTGAATATCAACGTGTGAAAGATGAGGAAATCCTCTCCCTCGAGCTGGTCCATCTTGACGATAATGCAAATACACAAATCGCCGAATTGGTAAAACGATATTGGGAAGCGATTGCCATCCAAGTTGAATTGGTCCCTGTCTCGTCCGACAGTCTTCTAAACGAATTCCTCCAACCGCGTGCTTTTCAAGCCGTCCTCACCGAGTTAGATCTTGGCAACTACCCGGATCCTGACCCTTACCCGATATGGCACGACTCGCAAACAGAAACAGGGCAGAATTACAGCGGTTTTTCTGATCGAAATATCAGTATTTGGCTTGAGCAGGCGCGCACGACACCAGATCGTGGGCGACGCTCGGAGCTATACACCAGCTTTCAATACCGATTCCAGGATCAAGTCCCATCGATCCTCATGTATTACCCGATTTATAATTACGGTATTGATGCTCAGGTACAAGGTGTGACAGTGGGACCACTATTTAACCCTAGTGACCGTTTCAACACTGTTTTCGATTGGTACCTCGTTGCCCGGCGGGGTGTGTCGCCAGAAAAAGAAGAAACACCTCAACCCTAGGCGCAGCGCCAAATCAACCCTTGATCGTTATCATAACTCACTCATATGACCCAAATCCCGAGACCGGGCAGGAAAAATGCCGTGGTATAATCTGACCGCTCTGCAAGCTCCTATGCAGACCCAGAAAGGTGTATACGTGACCGAAAAAGAAGAACCCCAATCCATTAAATCACTAAAAGACCTCAAGCCAGCCCAGGAACTTCACGGAAAGATTTCCAAAATCGAGCTCTTCGGCGCATTCGTCGATGTTGGCTTAGAAAAGCAAGGTTTAATTCATATCTCGCAATTAAACCGCGGGAAGATCAACCGAGTAGAAGACGTCGTCCAGCTAGGGGATGAAGTGGATGTCTGGGTTCTTAAAGTCGATCCGAACGCCGATCGTCTAGACCTCACTCTGATCAAGCCAGTCGCACTCAATTGGAAGGATATTCGACCGGGCAATAAATACTCAGGCGAAGTCATCAGGCTTGAAAAATTCGGCGCATTCGTTGACATCGGGGCTGAACGACCAGGATTAGTGCATGTTAGCGAAATGCGTGATGAATATGTCTCTGACCCCGGTGAGATCGTTAAAGTCGGGGAAAAAGTGGAAGTGAGTGTGCTCGAAGTAGATAGTAAAAAGCGACAGGTACGCCTGAGCATGAAGGCCGCGGAAATGGTTGAAGAGTTAGATGATGAACCCGAAGAAGCACTCCCAACCGCGATGGAAATTGCTCTCCGAGAAGCCATCGATGGGCCTGATGACGATGGTGAAACCTCTGCAGTAGACGTGAAAACGACAACGAAGAAACGCAAGGAACTTGAAGATATCTACAGCCGGACCCTTAGCCACAAGGTTCAAACTGTAGCAAAGATCGAGGGAGAGTAACCAGTTACACACATACACACGTATCTAAAAAGCGCCTTAAGGGCGCTTTTTCTACATATTTCGATTTTAGGTGGCTATTGATTCGTCAACGCCACTCATATTTCCTCAACTGCAATGCACTACGATTACTCGTCCACACTCAACCAATCATCAGCCTTATCGTCCTCTTCGTAAAGGTCTTCTTCTTCATCCTCATCCCAGATTTCCTCGAGATTCTCATCGTCCCAGTCTTCGTCATCCGGTAATTCGCCTAAACGTTTATAAGTCCGGCACCCTTCGTCAGGATCAATCTCAACAGATGCTATTCCGCAAAAATCATCTTCGAGATAGACACAATCAATATAATGGCAACGAATTCGAGGCACCTTCTAGAACCTCCACTCTAATTATCGAATTCCAGTCGGCGCAGGCGTATTATGCTGATCATGAAAAGGAGCAGCATTACGACCGCTGAGACCACGCAGTATGGGCAGATGGCTTGTAAAACAAAGATCTCAATATACGTCAGGTAAACTGAATATATCGTCCCTGCCAGAGTAAACCCAAAAACACCTAAATGCAAGCCATCTCTCCAACTCGGGAACCGCGTTTCAAGAACGAGGAATGCCAGAATTGCGAGATATCCTAGTAATCCCAGAAGGGCGAGTGGAATACCACCGATTTCTGCGTACTTGCTGTTGTTGACCGCTTCGCAATCACCAATATCCGAACATGCGGCGACCGCACCCGTAAATTTAAGGAACGCCAGGTAAGCGGAATCTACTGCGCCGGCTATTGCGAGCAAAACGGATGCGAGCCAAAGGGGTTCTGATTGAGATTTTTCTTTCATATACCGTCCAGTCTAAGAATATTGAAAACCATGGCGAAATCGTTACAGGATTGATTTCCAGTTCAGCGACTCAGGTCCAATAGGAGAACGAACCCAGACACTTCTATCGCTGAATAGGGATTGAAGGCGAAATTATAACATTCAATCCGACGGCTCAGCCTGGGCGTATGCGCCGGGCTTCGAGGACATTCGGAAGAGCTTCTAGCCTGTTTAATACTCGACTGAGCTGCGAAACATCCGTGATCCCCATGATCATATCGAAAACCGCTAAATTATCTTTTGTCGACACCTGAATCGCCGACATGCTTATTCCCTCATTCGCTACGAGCGTAGAGACATCTCGAATAAGTCCATCTCGGTCATAAGCACGGATAGTCACAGCGACAGGATACGTCTGATGCGGTTTGCCCCATGAGACCTGGATTAGTCGCTCACGGTCTCTGGCCCGCAATGCATTCGGGCAGTCCTGCCTATGGATCGTCGCTCCCCGTCCCCGAGTAATGTATCCTACGATCGGATCCCCTGGAGCCGGATTACAACAGCGACCGAGTCTTGTCAGCAAGCCGGATAAGCCGAGGATATGCACCTCTTCAGCCTCCAACTCGGTCAGGAATTCAGCCGGCTCTTCCAGCGCCTCTAATTCCCGTTCCAGATCTTCTTCAGGGATTAACTTTGTGACGATTCGGTTGATATTAAGATCACCACAACCGATAGCCATTAAGAGGTCATCGACGCTGGAATAACCCATATCGCTTGCTATCTTCTCATAAGCCATTCCATCCAGGCCCAAACGGCGAATTTCTCGTTCAAGAAGCAGCCGTCCGTGGGACACATTCTGCTCGCGGTCTTGGCGTCGAAACCAATGACGGATCTTACCCCTTGCACGCTGACTTTTTACCATCTCCAGGCTGGGATTCAGCCAGTCCCGGCTCGGGCCTCCGCGCTTCGCTGTGAGAATCTCTACCGCATCACCTGTGTGGAGTTTCGTATCCAGCGATACAAGCTTCCCATTCAGTTTCGCTCCACGACAACGGTGGCCAATGGATGTATGAATGTGGTAAGCGAAGTCGATCGGAGTTGAGTCTGCGGGGAGATCGATGATGTCTCCTTTGGGCGTGAAGACATAAACACGGTCATCGAATACGTCCGATTTCATCGCCGCGACGAAATCGCCGGCGTCATCGACATCTTGACGCCACTCCATTAAACGGCGGAGCCACGTTACACGCTGTTCAAACGAATCGTCTCGCGATCGCCCTTCCTTATAACGCCAATGCGCCGCGATTCCATATTCTGCATTCTCATGCATTTTTGGTGTTCGTATTTGTACTTCCAGGGTCTTGCCATCATCATAGATAACCGCAGTATGCAACGACTGATAAAAGTTATCCTTAGGAGTGGCGATATAGTCATCAAATGTGCCCGGCACCGGCTTCCAGTGGTTGTGAATCACACCCAATGCCAAATAACATAAGGATTCGCTCTCGACAACCACCCGCACGGCGCGCACATCATATACCATGTCAATGGGCACACCCTTACGCTCCATCTTCCGATGGATGGAATAGAGATGTTTGGGCCGGCCTGTTACTTCAGCATCGATTTCATACTCAAGGAGGTATCGCCTTAGTTCAGCCGTGACCTTTCTAAGTTTTTTCTCACGATCTTCCCGCCTCTGTGAAACGAGTGCTGCGATATCTTTATATCGCTCGGGGAAGGCATAGCGGAAAGCCAAATCTTCAAGATCCCACTTCATTTGCCAGATACCGAGACGGCTGGCCAACGGCGCAAAAATCTCCAGCGTTTCCTTTGCAATCCTTGTTTGCTTCTCCGGAGGCAAGTGAGAGAGGGTACGCATATTGTGCAGCCGGTCTGCCAGCTTGATCACGACGACACGGACATCATCCCCCATTGCAAGGAACGTCTTCCGCAGGGTTTCTTTCGCCAAATCACCTTTCAAGGCGAGTGGGTCTCGAGCCCGCTTCCCACTGTGGCTGACTCTTGGAAGTTGGGTCAGCTTCGTTACACCATCGACGAGTATGCGGACTTCTTCACCGAAGTCACGTTCGATGTCATCCAGCGTGATCGGAGTGTCCTCGACGGTGTCATGGAGCAATCCAGAGACAACGACGGGGATAGGCGCCCCCAGGTCAGAAAGGATGCCCGCCACGGCAAGGCAGTGGTTTACATAAGGTTCCCCTGAGGCTCGTTTCTGCTTACTGTGGACTTTATCCGCAAATATGAAAGCGCGTTGAACAATCTCCCGGTCGGCAGGGGATGTTTTTTCTGACAAAGAATCGAGAAGACCTTGAATATCCACGTACTGTTTATCCTATGCACAGTATAGCGCCGTCGCAAAGCGCGCTCAAGGGTTTATCCTGACAAAATAGGCTGAGTCAAAGATCGACCCAGCCCATTGTGAATCCCTGGTTGATTTGGATTCAAGATAAGTATTAATCGTTTGATCAGATACCCAATGGACCCGATAGTGGGAGATGATCCTGCCAATCATCGACGACAGTGATCTCAGCCTCCGTGGTCAAATCATCGATCCAAGTCTCGAAAGCATTATCGACGGCTTCCTGATAGGCAGTCTCTAAGATCTCTCGATCCTGTCGGTCAACAATGCGCAGGAGATGCCAGCCGTACTGCGATTCGATCGGTCCGACAACTTCATCAACCTGTGCTGAGAAAGCGGCAAGACCCATTTGACCGAGGAATCTAACCATATCGTCCAGGGTTTTCCACCCCAGATCCCCGCTGGACTCTCGAGAGTTCTGATCCTCCGAATACTCCAGGACGATGTCAGCCCAAGCATCCCCAGATTCAAGTTGCTCCAGCGCTTCTTGAGCTATTTCTTCGTCAAAGATGAGTATATGTTGGAGAAGCACATGCTCCGCCATACGATCAATTTCCGGATCAAATTGCTCCCGAACCTTCTCTTCTAGTAGCTGCGCCTCGATATATATAAAGAAGTCTGATTCGCTGATTCCGAAGTCAGATAGTGAATCGAGGAACTGCTCATAATCAACTTCATATGCCTCCAGCACATACGGAGTTGCTGTTGGAAAAGGAGTCTGTGGGAGTGTAGATGTCGGGGATGGTTCTGGTGTCGATTCAGACGCAGCTGCAATCGCCGCGACGCGGGTGGCGTCAGGTGTGGGTGTTGGGAACGGAGTAGGCGTCCCCTCCGGGTAGAAGCCAAAGCTATGTTGGATCCGACGTTCGATTTCTTCCGGAAGAACGCGAATTCCCATTTTCTCTGCTTCTTGCCGGATTAAGGTCTCGCGGATCATCGAATAGATCACTTCTTGACCGATGAGTTCCGGATAAGCAAGCTGTGTTCGGATCTGATTCTGGAGTTCTTGAATGCTCGCTAAAGTTTGTGGATCAGACGCGAAGAGTTGCTCCATCTGCATGTAGGAATTTAGCTGACCGAGGAGTTCACGCTGGTGGATCCGTATCCGTCCTTGAAACTCGCCCTGCGTGATCGTATCTTCATTGACGGTTACAACCGTCTTTTTAGGTTGTATATATACACTATCAATCCAGCCATAGCCGAGAATTCCAATCGCGACAACAGCTATCGCGATAATAACCCCCAAGAGCCAGCGGACTTGTATTCGTTCTCGTTCTGCACGAGCCAGATGCTTTTTCGATATGCGTTGTGGAGCCCGTTGCTTCGTCATGCCACATTAACTCCTATACTTTTCGTGAACTCCAATTTCTACCCCCCCATCGGCAATCGAAGTCACGATTTGAATCAAGAAAATCGGGCAAGAGGACGCTCACATTCGAATGAGTCCCCTCGCCCACCTGCGACTCTGGATTGATGCTAACGCAATCTCTCGACAGTAAAGGGAAGCAAGGCCATATGGCGTGCCCTCTTGATCGCACCAGCAACCATGCGTTGGTGCGTTGCGCAATTTCCTGTCTCACGGCGGGAGCGGATTTTCCCGGATTCCTTTATGTAGCGTTTAATAAGCTCGTGTTGTTTGTAATTAATGTGCGTTGTCTTGTCTGCACAAAACTTGCAAAGTCGAGGGCGTCTACGGTATTGTCGACGCGGTCCACCCCTTGAACTTGTGCCTGTTGAGCCTCTTCCTGATTGATTGCGTTGTTCTGTCAAAGTAATCTCTCCATTCGTTTTCTCAAACTCAGCCGCATAAGTCTTTAGAAGGGGAACTCGCCCTCTTCCTCGTCCTGATCAAAACTCTTGCGGATTGTCTCTTTCTTCTCGCCAAGCATAATCATCTCTTTAGCGACAAGCTCCGTTGTGAAATGTTTATTCTCCTCTGCGTCTTCCCAACGTCGGGTTTGCAGCCGACCTTCAACGTAAACCTGCATTCCTTTATGAAGATGCTGGTTACATATCTCAGCCAATCCCCCCCAGGCCACTACATTAAACCATTCAGTGTCCTTATGCCGCTCACCATCAGCGGAGTGCCATGTTCGCGATGTGGCAACACTGAAGGTTGTGACCGGTTTACCAGAAGGTGTATAACGCATTTCAGGATCACGCCCCAGGTGACCGATGATCATTAACTTGTTTAAACCTCGACTCATCTCGCTTTGCTCCTACGAACTATGTAGGTAAATTATCGAGTAAACGGGTTAAGTCGTCTCTTGGAGCGTCACCATAAAGCGCATGACTTGTTCATTCAAACTCATGTCTCGCTCGACTGCGATTGGTGCGTCTGTTGGCATTTCGGCTTGGATGAAGATGTAATAACCTTCATTCTTCTTGTTGATAGAATAAGCAAGCCGACGCTTCCCCCAACGGTCGATTTCCCCGATCTTGCCACCGGCAGCATCAATCCAACCAGTGGCTTTTCCTTCGAGTTCTTCAAGGCCTTCTTCATCAACATCGGGGTCAACAATATATGCAACTTCGTAATTGCGCATAGAGGTCCTCCTTTCCTCGGGTTTACCCTCACAACAACTTCGGGCGAAGTTGGTTGAGAGCGGAAAGAACGCCTGGGTACAGGCGTTGCAACGGAGAAAAGTCTATCATGATCGCCCCTATTTGACAACCTTCTCTAGTCCCATGCTTTCTTTCACGGTATAATCTTTCGGTCGATGTACACCTGTATCCTATTGGTCAGTTGAGTGCAACTGTACCGACCTTTGAACTCGTATCACATTGGGCGGAGGCGCCTTATTCACTTGCGAGGCCAGGTCAAGACGTTCGCCTGGCCTGCTTCTCGTAAGCGCCCACTCGCTGGCAAACGAACTCCGATATCCGGGGAGGCAGAATGACACGGAATCCGATCAAATTCGGTACAGATGGCTGGAGAGGGCGAATAGCTGAGAACTATACTTTTGAAGCTGTCCGCCGGTGCAGTCATGGCTTTGCTCAATACCTTCTTGAGGTTGAAGGATCGGAAAAACCAGTTGTCATCGGTTACGACAAACGTTTTGCGTCACAGGCCTTTGCGGAATCTGCGGCAGAGGTGATGGCCGGCCACGGTTTCCACGTGCTTCTTACGGATGGTCCTACCCCCACACCAACCATCTCCTACGCCGCGGTCCATCATGGGGCTGCCGGAGCGATAAATATCACTGCATCCCATAACCCTTCGTCCGATAATGGCTTCAAAGTAAGAGATCAATATGGTGGAGCGATCGACCCTGAAGGCCTGGGAATCATCGAAGCTGGGATTCCCGATGACGATCAGAAAATCCCGCGCGTGAATATCCGCGAGGCGATTGCTTCCGGCGCAGTTGAGCGTTTCGATGCCAGCCCAGCGTACTTCGCCCAGCTGGAGAAGCTGGTGGATCTAGACGCTCTTCGAGATGCAGGATTAACAATCCTGGTGGATGCTATGTGGGGAAATGGCGCTGGATGGTTTTCGAAGCTCCTGTCTGGCGGCGCCACCAAGGTGATCGAGATCCACAATACGCGCAATCCGATATTCCCCGAGATGACACGTCCAGAGCCGATCCCACCCAATATCGATGTGGGCTTGCAGCGATCCGTTGAAGAAAATGCCGATGTGCTCCTCATCACGGATGGCGACGCCGATCGAGTTGGATTGGGTGACGAACATGGGAAATTCGTCAACCAGCTGCGTGTATTTGGACTTCTCGCTTACTACCTCCTAGAGGCTAGAGGGGAACGCGGTCCAATCGTCAAGACTCTCTCTACTACTTCGATGCTCGAGAAACTCGGAGAGATCTATGATGTCCCTGTTTTCCAAACTGGAGTTGGTTTCAAATACGTCGCGCCGAAGATGCTCGAAGTTGATGCCTTGGTAGGCGGCGAGGAATCCGGCGGTTATGCCTTCCGTGGTCATGTCCCCGAGCGGGATGGCATACTGGCTGGATTGTATCTGTTAGATTTGATGGTACGTCTCGATCGAAAACCAAGCCAACTGGTGGAACTGCTCTTCGAGAAAGTTGGTCCCCACTACTACGATCGGATCGACACACCTCTGTTCCCCGAGAAACGGGCGGAATATGAAGAGAATATCTCCAATGCTCAACCGAAAGAAGTAGGCGGCTTGAAAGTGACAGACATCCTTAAGGTGGATGGTTATAAATTCTCGCTCGAGGATGGCGGCTGGCTCCTGGTCCGTTTTTCTGGGACCGAACCAATCGTTCGCGTATATTGTGAAACCACTCAGGCGGATCGTGTTAAGCCTCTGCTCGAAGATGGTCTCAAGTTGGTCGGAGTTAAATGAGTGAACATCCAACCACTTTGGTGGATACCCACTGCCATTTGAACCTGCCAGCGTATGATGCCGACCGGGAGGAAGTTCTGGATAGGGCAAGGTCGGCAGGAGTGGAGAGGATACTCATTCCGGGGGTTGATCTCCATACAAGTCAGATTGCGATCGAGCTTGCTGAAAAGCACGATGATGTCTTTGCTGCTGTAGGCATCCATCCTCATTATGTGAGTGAATGGTCCCCAGCCCTTGCCGATGAAGTTGCCAGCCTTGCGCAATCACCGAAAGTCGTTGCCATCGGCGAAATTGGCCTAGACTACTATCGTAACCTTTCGCCGCCAGAGAAGCAGAGGGTCGCCTTCGCCGACCAACTCGAGATCGCGAGGAGATTAAAATATCCTGTTCTGATCCATAATCGTGAAGCGATAGGAGATATACTGGAACACTTGAACGCCTGGGTCCTCAATCTACCACCCACACTGGAGAACCGAGCGGGTGTGTTGCATGCCTTCTCTGCAGATTTGGATTCTGCGGTAAAAGCGATTCAGCGGGGTTTTTACATTGGGGTTGCAGGACCGATTACATTTCCAAAAGCCGAGACGCTTCGCGATATCGTCTCACAGTTGCCTTCTGACCGGCTGGTTATTGAGACCGATTCTCCCTATCTGACGCCGGAACCGCGCCGAGGAAGAAGGAATGAACCAGCGCATCTCGAGTGGATCGCACAGAAGGTGAATGACATCCGCGATGACGAGTACAACACAATACGGGCAACAACAAAAAATGCCGAAAAATTATTCCAGTGGTCACATGACATCACACACCGCAACATTCATTGATCTGACCCATCCTTATCTAGAGGAAGTTGAGCTCGTCATGCGCCAGAGCGCGGGGCATCATCACGCTAGCCTAGACAAGGCAATCGATCATCTGCTCTCCTCGGGTGGCAAGCGCATCCGTCCGATTGCCGCAATTCTCATCGGCAAGATGCTCGACGCAGACATCGAGCGGATTACGGTGCACGCTGCTGCCATTGAAATGCTTCATACGGCAACACTTGTGCACGACGACCTTATCGATGGCTCCTTGCTCAGACGAGGTTTGCCGACCCTGAATGCCCAATGGACCCAGGGTGCTACGGTCCTTGCGGGGGATTACATCTTCGCCCGTGCAGCACGCCTTGCCGCAGCCACCAATTCGCTTGTCCTGATGGACTCCTTTGCCCGCGGGCTGATGACAATTGTAGGCGGCGAGATCACGCAGTTATTCAGCCAGGAGTTCGTTACGACACACCAGTCATACTTGGACCGAACCTACGCAAAGACTGCTTCCCTATTCGAAGTAGCGACAGAGGGCGCTGCAGTTCTCGGTGGAGCGAGCGAGGAAACAATAGAAGCGATGAAGTTGTATGGATATTACATTGGTCTCGCATTCCAAATTGTTGATGACGTGCTGGATTTCACTGGTGAGCAAAGCCAAATCGGAAAACCTGTAGCCAGCGATTTGCACCAGGGATTAATTACGCTCCCGACTCTTTATTTCCTTGAAGATCAATCTAACGGTAAAATGCTTATAGAAAGGTTGCAGAAGAAGCAAATCAACGAAAACGAACTTGAACAAATTATCGAGGATATTCGTAGTTCTTCTGCAATAGACCGTTCTCTTCAACAAGCGGATGAATTCGCGAAAACCGGTGAGGCTCAGTTGGAATTAATGCCGGAAAAGCCTGAGCGTGATGCGCTCTATGAACTCGCCCGATACGTTGTCAATCGCAGTGCCTGATAAAAGGAGACGATCATGGAAATTAACGTACAAGGATATAAACGCGTTACTATTGTGACGGTTACAGGGCGCGTCGATTCTGTGACCTATAGTGAATTCGAGAATGCTTTACAAGCGGAACTGGAGCAAGGTAAGGTCAATATCGCCCTCGATTTCTCCGGCGTTGAATTTATCTCCTCAGCAGGGTTGCGAGTCTTAGTAAATGCGAGGAAAACCGTTAAAAACGCCGGGGGAAGGATTGTAATCGCCCAACCTAGCCAGCAGGTATCAGAAACACTTGAGATCGCTGGCTTGGAAGTCCTCTTTGAACAGTTTCCTGATCGCGAAACGGCAATTGCCGCATTCTAACGGGTCATGGTGAAGAAATATATGAAGATCAATGGTCACATTGATCAGATTGAACGCATAGGTCGATTCATTCAAGAGGCAGCGAAGGAAGCAGGCTTTGACGAAATGGAAAGCTATGCTTGTGAGCTGGCTGTCAGTGAAGCTTGCGAGAACATCATTCTGCATGGCTATGGCGATGATTCGACCGGCGAGATCGAAGTCTCAGTCCAAACCGAACCTGACAAACTCACAATTGAGTTGTGGGATGATGCTCCACCGTTCGATCCTGCAAATTCTCCGATTAAATTCGACCCATCGATCGATGATCCACCTATTGGCGGTTTAGGACTTGTCATCATGCACAAAGTGATGGATGAGATGGAGTATCACCGTAGGGAGGGACGCAACCAATTACGAATGCGAAGGTCTCGCAAACCACCTGCCTAAAGCGGGCGCGAGCTTCCGGAGATAGTTAGCCGGAAACCCACACTGAAGGTACCCTTCAGGAACAGAACCCATCCCCTCCTTATGGGATGGGTTTTCTATGCTACGATACGAGCTACAAACCTTCTGGAACCGAAACATCTCTCCTAACGGAGCACGCCGAATATGGCGATTGAACCTAATCCAGCGCGAGAACTCAAGACATTAGCTGAAGTCGGACATTCGATCTCTTCAGCGGCTTTCGACTCCCAAGAACTCGCTGAGGTCGCTTTTCTAGAGATCGCCAGGTTGATGGAAACTGATTTCTTTCAATTAGGCGTTTTCGAGGATGATCACTACCGGACATTGATCTGGGTGAAGGATGGCAACCGCCAGGAGAATCTCGGTTTCCAAATCGCACCGGATCAAGAGGGTCTGATTGGGTGGATCCGCCGGACGGGTCAATCGCTTCTGGTCAGAGACTTTCAATCGGAAGCAAATAACCTCCCTGCCCTCCCCAGCTACGACGCTCCAGATCCTCCCGTTTCAGGCCTTTTCATCCCTCTCAGGTCAGGCGACCTTGTTATTGGTGCCCTCACGATCCAAAGCCGACGGAGCCATGCCTTCACAGAGCATGACTTAAATCTAATGCTCGTACTATCCAATCAACTAGCTCCGCTCCTGACGAATCTACTTCTGCAATCAGAAACAGAAACGCTGTCAATCCAAATGTTGCTCATTCGCGAGATGTCAAGGATGTTGATCTCGCTCGATCCAATCGCCCTACGCTTAGCGAGGATCACGACATTGCTCACGAGGGTACTTGGGTACGAAAAAGTAGAGATTTACGAAATCATCGACGGAGAGCTGCTTTTACGGGCTTCTTCGCGGGACGAAGAGGGTCAAGCGGATGAGAATGAAGTGCAATCCTGGCTGATTGAGAAGGTTGCCGAATCAGGGGAGCCGCTAAATACAGCCAACATGGACGCTCAGACTGAAGATACATCAATACCTTCGGCATATGAATATGCCTTTCCTATGAAGGTTGTCGACCGAATGTTTGGAGTACTTCACATTCAGTGTGTCGGTTCGAGACGGCTCCCAATTGACCAAAACGCCGTAATCGAGATGGTTTCGAACCAATTAGCTTTCGCCATCCTCGAAGCCCGGAATTACAATCAACATCAGGAGGAGGCTTGGATTACCACTGTGCTGCTCGAAGTCGCCCGCCACGCAGCACGTCCAGGTGAAACAATGTCCGCTCTGCAGGCTGTTTTGCAGCTCTCTACATTGCTCACCGGTACGGATTGGACGATTCTACTCCTTCCATATGACTCTCAAGGTGAGTTGTACATTGGACCCATTGCCGGTTTACCGCGTTCGGATATTTACAAGCTTCATGACCTGCACGTCCAAGCGTCGGACTTGGGGATTTCACCACCCTATCGTGAGAGTCATGAACCTTTCCAGATCACTCTCCCGCCAGCTCTAGCAGAACCCCTCGCAACAGATGAGGCTTCTTGTCTCGTCTTGAGCAGCGAACAGGAACTCCTCGGGTTACTCTTACTCAAAGGGCAGAAATTTTCAGGCAAACTTCCGGCATTACTGGCAGGCATCGGTCACCAGCTCTCCCTGCGCCTTGAAAACACGCGCTTGATTGAGGAAGCCGCACACCAGCAATCACTGGAACGAGAACTGGCAATGGCCAAGAGCATACAGATCAGCTTCATGCCGAAGGAATTGCCGGACGTGGATGGCTGGGAGATCGGAGCGAACTGGCAGTCTGCGCATGAAGTTGGTGGTGATTTCTTCGACATCATTCCATTACCGGAAGGTGAGAATGGTCCACGGTGGGGTATCGTGATCGCCGACGTCGCCGATAAGGGAATCCCTGCCGCGCTCTACATGGCCCTGAGTAAAACGCTGATCCACACGATCGCCACTGAACAAATTGACCCCGCCCGTACGCTCGAAAAGGTCAATAACCTTCTTATTTCCGAGACAAATGCCGACCTCTTCGTGAGCGCTTTCTACACCATTTGGGAGCCAGAGTTAGGCCGATTGGTCTACGCCAACGCTGGGCATAATCCGCCTCTCCTTTTTACTCCAGAATCAGCCGGCAGCCTCATCCGCGACCATGGGATCGTCCTCGGGGTGGAAGCTGATGCAGAATATTCATCTTCTGTCATCGAAATGAAGCCGGGACAACTGCTCGTTCTTTACACTGACGGTGTGACGGAGGCATACGGCGGTGAACGTGGGCTATTCAGTCTCTCGCGCCTAAGAAATCTCGTGTTGGGTCTTGATGATTGGGAGGCAAATCATGTAGTTGAGTCGATTGTCAAACGAGTCATCCAGTTCCGCGGTCAACCTAACTTATCAGATGACCTAACGGTGCTCACTCTTCGTTATCAAGAGCGGTAAATACTTTGAAGGATTCGAGGTAGTCCAATGAAAAATGTATTCCCATCGAAGCACCCTCTCGTTATACATAAGTTAACCAAAC
>SOJU01000121.1 GCA_004376465.1 Anaerolineales bacterium
ACTAGAACAAGAATTAAGGCGTACTCGACGAGGCCCTGGCCTTTCTCTTTCGGGGCAAATAACATAGCAGTTTCCTCCTTTCGTTAATATTTCGCCTGTTTTATGTTACAGGCGTGTAATCATTATATTCAGGTGGAATAGAAGATTCAATAGGACCAATATCCGAGGGAAGAGAGACCTATTCGTTTTTCTAAGGGTAATGGTGTGTATAAAGGCTGGGCTTCTCTTACACCTGATCCTCTGTGGATAAGCGCACGACGATCCTTGCACCCTCGCCAGGTTTGCTGTCTATCTCCACCATCCCCCCAAGGTGTTCAATCTGGTTGCAGAGTATATTGAGCGATCGTGATTCGTACTCCTCAGTCTCGATGATTTCAGGGTCAAAACCTACGCCATTATCCTCAATAGAGGCTCTCGCGTTCTTCTCGTCAAGATCGATCGAGATTTTTACCTGCGTAGCCTGCGCGTGGTCGCGAACATTAGCCAGCAAAGTCTGGATTGCACGAAAAAGCACAACCTCGTGGTGAGATTCTAAACGACGCTCTATGCCCGTGTTCAGTACCACGACATCTAAGCCCGTTTTTTCTTTGAAAGCTTCAGCATAACGCTTTACGGTGGGCACCAACCCGAGATCATCCAACATCATTGGGCGCAGCTCGAAAATAAAATCGCGAATTTTTACAAAACTTGAATTTGCCGCCTCTTTGAGATTTTCAAGCTCTTCGCGAGCCAATTCGACATCCGTGTCAAATAACCTGCCTGCGATCTCAGTTTGCAGGATAAAATTCGTCAGAACCTGAGCAGGACCATCATGCATTTGCCGCGAAATCTTACGTCGTTCGTCCTCCTGGGCTTGAATGATTTGCCCAAACACGGATTCCGAACCTCCCAATGTACCTTCCGCCTCTTCTTCACCAATATCAGGTTTCTCCCCGAGGATTTTCAGCGTGCGCGTCACGTACTCCGAGAATGTTTGAAGATGCTCCTCATCACTCTGCAGCTTCTCAAGCTGGCCGCGCATCGTGTAAAGGCGCTGTTGAGCATCAAGTGCGTCATCATAAACCGTGCGGATATCCTCCCGAGGGACAGTGTCGAAGTGAGCCTGCAGCTGATGGATGCGGCTTGTTATGTCAGCGTTGCGTTTCGCTAACTTCTCAACCTCACCATGGCTTTGCTCGACAAGGAGACTAATTTCCTTAATCCCCCGCTGTGCCTTGTCTAGGTGAGCGTGGGACTCCTCAAGGAAGGCTTCGAGGGGACTGAGTTCTACAGCACCTTCATTTTCGGTCATAACTGCTCCGGATTATTTCCTCGTGTCCTGTAACCGTACCCACCCGTGCCTGAGAGCATACACCGCAGCCTGGGTTCGATCTTCGACGTCTAACTTATGAAGTATAGCTGTCATATGGTTCTTTACTGTTTGATGGCTGATTCCCAGTTTGGCGGCGATTTCTTTATTGCTCATGCCTCGCGTGACATATTGCAGAATCTCCATCTCACGGGGCGAGAGCGGCGTGAAGGCTTCAATATCACCATCAAGATGCGGTCGCCGGACCGCTTCAACCCCACGAGAAAGCCACTCTTCAAGGCCCTCTGCATCAAACACTTGGTCACCCACAATATAGAAACCACGGGCGACTTGCCGGACAATATCGACTAATTTCCCCGCCTCAACATCCTTCGAACAGTATGCGGAGGCGCCCGCACTGAAAGCATGCAGGACTTGCTCAACATCATCGTATGCAGTTAGAAGCACAATGGATGTATCCAAACGCTCAGCTTTTATCTGCCGCGTGACCTGCATGCCATTCATGTTGGGCATATTAATGTCGATCAAAGCCACACGGGGGCGCAATTCACGCACCAATTGCAGCGCTTGATCGCCACTTGTACCTTCCGCCAAGACATTCAAGTCGTCCTCCGCGTCAATGACGCTTCGGACCCCCTCCCGGAAAAGCGGATGATCATCGACAATGATGATACTGAATTTTTCCATAATATCGCCACCTTTATTATTTGACCGCGGGGAGTATAGCATACACAGATGATGCCGGGCAAACTTGTCAACGCCATCGGTAGATGGCCATGTTTTCCCCGCCCGCTTGAGGTGAGAACTCCGAGTCCGTTGAGTAAATCAACTCGCGGCCACTGACTAGACGTGGATACCATCCCGGGAAAGTCATTAAGTAGTCAGCGTAATTGTGATCAAGAAAGGAGTCGAGATCAACTTCACTGCGAATTATGGGTATCACCTCAGGCGTCACCAAGCCGGCAAGATCGATGATCATTCGATTCCCGAAGTAACCGAGGGCGCCGATATCGTGAGCCGCGACGGATGAATCTGATTCCGTATTCTCCGCGATCCATCGGGAAGCTTTTACCATCTCTGTTTCAATAATCGCGACATCCAGAGCATACGCCTGAGAACCTTGCCACCAAAAAACAGCCACTACTGCTCCGAGCGTTAAGATCCAAACGCGATGGATGAGCCGTTTTGCCCTCGATCCACCGCTCTGTGAGTACCAAATCCGAATCCCCTCGAAACCGACAACCAATAGAATTGGTATGGTTGGGATGGCGTAGCGGCCGTGCTGGTAGGTTGCGGGGAGGCGGAAAGCGTAAGCACCTATGTAGGCACCTGCCCATATAACCGGTGCTAACCGCTCCCATGAACGGGATTTAATCGCCTGACCAATATTGAACATGATACCCGGCAGCAGAATGATTAAAGCTCCGGCGGCGATCGCATTAACCTGTTCGAAGTAACGATAAAGGAAAGGTGACTGCCGAAGTACGCTGTACTCCACTTGCTTGGCGTAGAAGGTGCTTGGCCAAACCGAGCCCGCCACAGACCAGTTCATGATTAAGTAGATCAGAAATGGTCCAGTCATGCCACCGATGACTCGCAGCAGTGCGGCTCCAATTTGCCGGAGATTCCCTTGATACCGGATGAAAATAATCCAGGCTACCGGCAAGAGAAGAGTCAACGCATCCGGACGGACCCAGATGCCAATGCCAATCAACACCCCTACGCTAAAGAAGCCAAGCACTTCCTGCGCCAACACCCAGAATAATAGAATGGAGAGAAATGCAAGAAGAATAGTCTCCATTCCCGACAACGCTGCCCAAACAAGATGCCACTCTAGAAGAAGCAATGCTGCTAACCCAATTCCCCACACACCGAGGGCACGATCCCTGGTCCTAACCCAGTCGACCGCTAGCCAGGCGATTGCAATCAACGCAGTCACACCAATCCCATAAGTCCACCATTTGTATGGGATTTTCAATAAATACCCGAGGGAAATTAGGGCACTCCACAATGGAGCCGTCGAACCGGCGCTGGCTTGACCCGGAATGAACGACCACTCCCCCATTTCTCCGAGGTTACGAGCGTATGTTTGATGGATCCATGCGTCGTCTAGAGGGAAGCCAAGCGATATTTTTTGCGCGCAGATGATAAGGAATGCCCCGGTAGAGAGGAGCCCGACTGCAAGGACAGCAAGTAAAAATAGCCTTCGATTAGCGAGACCCTTCACGCCGTCACCTATCATTCCGCTCATTGGACTTCAAAAATCAGCACCGTCTCGTTGTTGTGATCTAACAGCGTCGCCCGCTCTTTCAACCAGGGTACCTTTATCTGCCCCTGGTAAAGATCCGCGAGCCCTTCTGGGTGATTTACATCAAGTACGACCCACTCGACTGCGAAACGATCGACTACCTGGTGTAATACAGCTTCCCCTCCATTCGGTATTACGACCGATCCCCGCTGAGATGAAAGATAAAACCCCGGCGGATTGTTGATGGCAACGATGCTGGAGTCGGAATTATATTCACTCAATGTTGCTGCTACTGCATCGTAGGTTCGCTTGGGTCCCATCCAGAGAAGTGTGTTCGTTTGAATGCCTATCACCTTCATTACAAAGATGCCTACAGTGAGCATGGCGGCCATTCCAAGCACTGTGACCGCAAACACCCGCTGCGCTTGCGCTTCATCCCAACGACGGAGATGGCTCAGCCACTGGATAGCTCGATTAAGCCCAGCAGGAACGAGTACCCAAAGCAGCGGCATCAATGCCGCGCTGGAATGGAAGAGTCCTCCAAGAGACCCGGCAAAAGGGAAAACGAAGCTCATCGTGAGGAATAAAACCACGAGATAGATCGCCGCCAGGCGGGTTTCAAACGCCTGCCATAATTCACGGAAGCCGATGATCATAAATGGGCTCAGTATGACCAAGCCATTTTCACCAATGAGCCGTTGTAGGTTGATCCAAAGTGCAGCGAACCTCGCCTGCAGGATTGCATATAACCCTTGTGAGATGAAGTGCTGGAGGGTCAGAATGCTGCTAGGGTAGCTAAACAGTTCCGGATACGATCTCAACCAAAGTGTCTTTACGCCCGTCGAGGGCAGCAGCGATCCCACGATCAGATAATTCCGCAGAAACCATGGGGCCATGACGAACAAGTAACCGGAGATCACGAATGCCAAGCGCTGAAGCTTCCTCTCACCTGAATATGAGACCGCGGCAAGCGCAGGTAGGAAAAAGAGAAGTCCATCCGCGCGGGCGAAATGCGCCAGACCGATCATCATTCCTGAGACAAGCCAAGCACTATTCTTTCCTTTACGAAGACCTTGCCCTGTAAAGTAGAAAAAACCCGCCCCAATAAGCGCGTAGACAACAAAAACATCCGTTGTCAACAAGTATGGAAAGTAGAACCCTGGGACGAGAGCAAGCAGCCCCGAAAACCATGCCCACCTTCTGTTGCCATGGACCTGGAGCGCAAGTGCAGCAGTGACCAAAGGAAGCGAAGCACTCATGAGGATGAAAGGAATCTGCGCTGCTCGAAATGTCTGCCCTAAGAAGGTCATCGGCAAAGCTGCGATAAGCGAGGTGAGCGGTAGCCAATATAGGTGTGACGGATGCGGTAATCCAGTCGGATCATCCAGATAATTCCAGAGAAATGGTTCGATGAACCCATGGCCTCGTGCCAGTTCTTGACCCGTAGCAAAATAGTAATCTGCATCCATGTAGCCGGGGCTTTGAATCCAAATGGACCCAAGCCCTGCCACAAAAAGTCCAAAAACAAAGAGCGATATCCAACGCCAGGTCCGCATCTTGAGAACTACCTCGTCAACCTCTATTAGCTCTAAAAGGTATCCCTATCCTAAAGATCAATCCAGGCTTACATTTTCTCGGCTTTCAAACCTGTAAAGGGATAAATCATCCCAGGCGGTTTGTTCAACCAGGCTATACTGTTCTTCCAGCCATGAAAGGTGGGGATGCTTTATCACTCCAAGCGAATCATAATCGCCTATCTCGCGCCCGAACATCACGAAAAATACTTGCTGAGCGTCCCCCACCGCGCGGCTCGCATCCGGTTGGGCAATAAGGCCTAGAATTTCTTGTGTTGGTAACGCGAGGGTGTCGCTCCCTGCACCAGGTGGATCGGCAATATAAGTATGCGGAAGTGACTCATCATAATAATATGATGGAAGCATTGTGATTTTATTCGAATGCAGGACAACCCCTCTCTCATCTAACTCGGAGGTGATGTATTTATTCACATTTTCAAATGGAGCATAAGGAAATCCCCGATAGGTTTCACGAGAAAATAACCCAATCGCAAAAGCTAATGCTAAACAACCGATCATGAGGTACGACTCCACGCGTCGCCCCTCACGGGGAACAATCACCCACGCGAGCCATAATAGAAAGATGACACCGGAGGGCACTAAGCCCCGTACGACATACAGGGGCTGAATCTGCGAGACAAGAAAAAGGAGAAGAACAGGGGCAGCACTTAAATAAATCAGCCAAATTACCCTCTCTGCGCGAGGATCCCCTTCTCGAACCGCTCGGAACGTTTTAACTCCCGCAAGAACAATCACTAGTAATGCGCAGAAAAGGGTTACCGGAAGCCAGCTCACATGAATAGGGAGACCCGAAATAAATGACAGGACTGTTTGAACTAGATCCACCAGCGTAGGCTTCGTAATCCAGTAAGCACGCTCGACTTTCGCAACTTGAGCAGGAAGCTGAAGTCCCCAGGGTAAATACAGAACCACCGCGATAAGCGCCGAGATTAATGCGAATCGAAACAATCTCAACTTGCGGAAATACAGTGGGGATAACCAGAGAGGGATGAGATAGAAGACTGCCAGAACATGCGTATACATCGCTAGAGCCGCCAAGATACCAAAGGCGACCCATGGGAAATACTTGCCTCCCTGGATGCCCCTCCAAACGCACAGAGTGGCGAAAACAAGCCATAGACTGAGAAGGCCGTACATGCGCGCTTCCTGCCCGTAATGCACCTGGAAAGGCGCGAAGGAAAACAATAACCCTGCCAATACAGCCTGCTTCAATCCGAACATTTCTTGCATCAGATACCAAAGCAAGAGGAGCAATGCGATATGAATTACAACCGATAGTAAGCGAACGAAGATGACTTTCTGACCTACAAGCAGCATCCAAGCCCAGAGAAGCGTGTAATATAGCAACGGGTGCACATCCGCGGCTGTTCCGTCTACGAGCCCCAGAGTTCCCTGCAGCATTGCCGCAGGACCTGTACGCGAAAAAAGAATAGAGAATGCCTCGTCATACCACAGCGAGCGTGAAGCTAAGGATGGAATTCGGACGGCGAGAACAAGCGCGAGAAGCGCGAGTAATATGATTTTCGAATTTTTCTGTAAATATACTTTCAAAGATCCTCGCTTTTCTTTGTGAGGATAAGCACCCGTTCCACTATTTCAGTCCTCCCACATCGGAAGACGAGTAGAACTTATGACCCACCAACGCGACCAAAGCAACCCAATCAGGGTTAGGATCGGCAGAGGCAGATACATCACAGCGTGTTCAACATTCCCTTGCACGGTTGCCAAGAACAACCCCCACAACCCGACCAACAACCCCAAGAGCGTCAGCAAGGAAGCGATCAATCCGCCTTTCCCCCAACGATCTTCCCACGTCTTGAAGATAATCAACAAGGCAGGCAGCATGACGACAAAATTCGTCGTCGCAGTTCGAAAAGCGATGAGGTTCGTGATCACGATTGTCAGCGCAGCCGCCCATTGGAACCATGGATCATCCTTGCCAGCCGCCATAATCCATTCCCATAATAAATAAAGGGACAGCAACCCGGTGATGATCAGGTTAGCAATCCCGCCTCCTCCTGGCAGGAAGCTCGTGAGAATCGATATCGGTGACCCCAGATCGGTATAACTAGGATACGAAAGTAATTGACCCAACCACCCCAGCGGCCAACTCGGTAAGGCAATGAGAGAACCGGCGATAAGAACGGTTATCACCCCAAGGAACCAACCCACGATCTTAAATCTTCTTGCGCGTAGAGACCAAATGAGGACGAAGGGGATAATTAAAAAAGACATCTGGGGTTTAGCAATCGTCAATGCCAGGACAATGCCTGCAGCCTCATCCCACTCCCTTTGAATAGCAAGTAGTGCGATCGCGATCAAGACCGCTTCTATCACCGCAAATTGACCT
Source organism: Anaerolineales bacterium (assembly GCA_004376465.1). Classification (GTDB taxonomy): domain Bacteria; phylum Chloroflexota; class Anaerolineae; order Anaerolineales; family E44-bin32; genus E44-bin32. The sequence continues at coordinate 7,503 of SOJU01000121.1, forward strand.
ATGATCACTGCCCGTGCGCCATGGTACCAGAGAATAGAAAACAGGATGACAGCAGCCTGCGTGAAGCGATCCGGTGACCAGCGCGCCAAACGAAGACCTATGAGACCTAAGACAACCAGGCATATCTCAAGGATTGTCATCCAAATGGCGCGTGCTATCGGGAAAGGCAATAATCCGAAGGGTCCAAAAAACAACATAGCCGGAAGCGGATAAACAAAATGGGCGATATCTTCACCCTTTGAAGGGTCGGCTGGTCGGCCATAAATCATCGTCTGCGCAGCGAGACTAACCTCTTCATCGTATGGATTAACACCTTCGACCAACCAGTAATGCGCGCCTGTCCATCGGGCGAGGAAATCATTACCCCCGGGAGATTGGCGCACAAAGCTGTAATTGGCGACAAACAAGCCAATAAGAAAAACGAATAGGCCAATCAGGAGGACGATTCTTAGCCAGTTTGGCAGATAATATTTCAAACACCACCCCCGGAAGCAACTCGACACACCTTGCTCTTCAAGTAACTAAAGATTATTGCTTTCCCTTCGATCGTTATAAGTTCCCCATTGTGAAATCCCATGAGCATCTTCCCTATTGGGGATAACTGAGAACGACCGCTAGCTCATCCTCGTAGTCGATTTTCCAACCCTGCGATTCAAGGCGTATCCTCAGAGGAGCCCAGGGCTCAAGCAACACTATCTCGATATCCCACGTCTCAAAGACTTGTTCCCAGCCTGGTAAGCCTCGCCAGCTAATGAGGTATTCATCCAGGATCTCGTCGTCGAAGAGATCCGTCCGGCCGTCTACAAAGCTAAGAAAATCGGGATGGAGCTCCCAAATGACATAACCTCCCCAGTTATAGGTATTAAAAAGGTTCTTTTTAGGCTGGACAGAGCGTAAATATTCAACCGCACGAACCGGGAATTCTTCCTCGATTACATCCTGGTTCACTTGAGAAGATAACGACGATGAGATCTTCAAACCCGAAGCTACAATTAACAGCAAAAATACAATAAGGTTCAACCACTTCGCGGCACTTTGCGGAAGCTGCGCCGCAGAACCCGAGCTAAGGTGCAAGTCATCTAGAAGTGCATCAAGATGGCGTGTGATAACCGGCGCGGCAACGAGTGCAAGTAGTGCGATATTCCGGCTGGCGAGAAGAGCAAGCGCTAGAAACACAAGAACAAGGATGATTTCCGTGGGATCACCCCTGCGACGAGACCCGTATAAAGTTCCGATTAGAAGCAACAGCATCAGAAGAAAGGGTAAAACCTGAGCATCATGGAAATTTGGAGATTGCCATTCCTGAATGTAATCCTGAAGAACCTGAATAGAAACCGTCTTGAAGGGGTAAAGTAGCATCTGCGGTCCGTGCGGATTGATCGAAACAGCTAGAGCGCAGAGAAGACTGAGCAAAAGAAGGTTGAATATCTCCCTTTTGTGCTGATTCCACGCTGATCGCCAATCCAGGTCACCTTGGATAACCTCGTGAACCATCTGGACGATTTCTCCGCAGAGATAGACTCCAAGGATTAAAAAGCCGATCGCGAAACCTCCATGCACATTTACCCAGAGAATCATCGCCAGCGGAAGTGACCATAGTAACCACGTTCTTCGCTTCCGATGAGGATAGAGTACGAATAAGAAATAACCCGCAAGAGCAAAGCTGATGATCTGCGGTCGTGCGGACCAATACACACCGGAAGCAGACGCAGCGAGCAGGATAATGAAAGCCTTGAGCAGATCTCGGCCCTCTAGTGTGCACCACACAAATCCGAAAGCAGCCACAACCATCAACGCAGTGAATAAATTCAAACCGGCGAAGCTGAAGTTCCGAAAAGCAGTAAAGAGAAGAATCTGCGCAAGCCATCCGGGGTAAATCCAAGCTGAGCCCAGGCGTGTAAGCGAAAAAAGATCCGTTCGGAGGATCGCCCGATTGGCAAGCATCCACTCACCCGCTTTTAGATGCCACCACGTATCGTAGCCAACAGAGGCACGAACAGCCATGGTGAAAATTGCCAGGAAAGTGATTCCAAACACCAGGCGTTTGAACGTCATGTGTGTGCCTTCCATCGAGTCATACTGGATGACGAATGCATGAATTCTTCCTGTGGATAACCACCTGATCTAGTAAACAAAGGGTACTAACACCCACTACTAATTGTCCACTCTCACCCTTGCATCTCCTGTGCCAATCGAAGAAAATAAAACTCATCAGCTTCAATCTCACCCAAGCTACCTTGATAAGGCTGTTTGTTACAGCTAATTCCCCAACCATGCTTCGCCGATCTCCCTGGGCCGCACGGGGCGTGAGAGATTATAGAAGATTTGGTAATCCCCGATCATTTCCTCCTCCCACACTACTCCAAGTCTAAGGAAACTCGCCCTGATGCTCTCATCAAGGGCTGGATGGAATGTCGTGATGTAAGCAACGCGGTCGCTTTCATCCACGAGAGTCTGGAATGGTTCATAACGATCGTCCCGAGCAGTGTACCGAAAATCGAGATGGTACGGGAGCCTTGGTATATAGATCAACTCCTCATCTGACGCAAAGGCAAGCGGATAGGAAACCCAATAGTTAGAATACCCCCTCGTCTCTCCATGTTCGGATAGAAAATCAACAAGTTGCTCATCAAACCTGTGATCAACCCTGGTGACTGCATCAAATTGCGTGGTTATCCCGGGCGGATACTGGGCCGCTGCTTCCAGGTTGCTCCACAAGTTGAACGCCACAACAAATACCAGGAGCAACGCGCGAAATCGTGCGTTGCTCCTGAAAGCCGGCTGGGCGAAGAAGTCCCCCGCGAAAATTGCCAGCGTGAAATAAATAGGGAGAAAATAGCGACCTGACGGGTCGGATCCAAATGGAGTGAGCACAAACATAAGGATCACCGCACCCATAACACCTGCAATCATCCAATAAATCGCTCGCCGCGAGCTCTCATCCCGCAGCCTGTGGAAAATTTGGATAAACACCAACAACCAGAAAACCAGAGCCAAGGGCACTAGCAGAAGAGCGATGGGTTCGGTCGTCCATGGCGGTCGAAAACCAAGTGTCACTGTAATTCCAAAGAGGAAAAAGTATTGGATATGTTTGGTTAGCGTTGATAGGAACGCCGAGCCTACATCGACTGCAATTGCGGACCCAAAGAGTTCTTGAAATAAAACGCTGACACCATTTTCGTAAGCCCAGATGATGAGTGGTAAAGCGCCGATAATTCCTGCTATAAAGATCAGCGCTCCTTGAACCCACCAGCGACTCCGCCGTGATTTAATCAGGCTGCGTACTACGATAACGGACGTCGGTAGGATGTATGCGATGGTCAGCCCAAATGCCCAGAAACCGAGACCTGAAAAGAAACCCCACAACAGGTAGTTCATGATATTGTCGGGTTTCTCGTCAATTTGGACTGCCAGGAGCAGGAGCAATGCGCCAATAAGGAGCGCTTCCCCATACCCGCCCAGAGAGACGGTTGTGTAGAGGGTTAGGTTCACTGTGGGGACGGCTAAGAGCAAACCTGTCACCAGCCCCGCGAGTTGATTCCTAAATATTCGCGCGCTCAGATTTACGGCCAGAATAATCGTCCCGAGATAGAGCAGAATTTGGATCATCCGGATGACAAAGACTTCACTGCCGAAGAGCATGAAACCCAGCGCGATAAGCGTCGCGTCCAGACTTCCCATGTAGGTTTGTCCATAGAAAAAGACCGGCCAATTCCCTTCCAGGATATGGCGAGCCATCAAGCCAACAATCGCTTCATCCGCGTTAAAGGGGAAAGCCCCTACGCTTAGAAGAGCTACTTTAAAGGTGACGGCGAGGAAGAACAGGCCTATGAGTATCCATATCAACAATTGGCGCGTTTGATCTGACTTTCCCATCACGGAGAGCCTCTGTATAATGCGCGGGTGCATTTAAATAAATTCTTCAAACCCCGATTTCTCATCCCACTTCTCGCTATTGCGCTCCGATTGATACCCGGAGCTCGAACTGTCGATGATGCTTTCATCACCTTCCGCTATGCCCAAAACCTCCTCGCGGGGAATGGCCTTGTGTACAACCCGGGCGAATGGGTTTTAGGAACGACGACGCCCCTTTACGCTGTGTTGATTGCCGCCATCGGCTCTATCACAGGTGGCATCCAGGCTCCCTATCCAGAAATCGCAATTGTGATAAGCGCCATTGCCGACGCAATGAGCTGCTTGATAATCATCCGTCTCTCGACGAACCTCGGATACCGCCGTGCTGGGATAGCTGCTGCATTGATATGGGCTGCTGCTCCGATGTCTGTCACTTTCGCAATTGGCGGCATGGAGACCAGCCTGTTTATCCTCCTGATGTTGGGCACATTTTACATGCATTCGAACAACCAGCCAGTCCTCGCCGCCTTAATCGGCTCACTCAGCCTGCTAACACGCCCTGATGCCCTTCTTTTTCTCCTCCCTCTAGGTCTTGATCGCGTATATCGAATATTCCGTTCGCGAAAACGGCAACTGCAGCTCGTCGAAGTTACGTCATTTCGTATTCCTACGGTTATTTGGTCTGGAATTAGCTGGGCCTACTATGGGGATTCTCTCGATTTAACCAGATGAATGTTTGGTCTGGATTTCGAACATCCAGCCGTATTGAGTAGAATTAATAAGTTGCCAAGTGTAAATATTGAGTAATTCTATAAGGACTTTTAATACTTTTCGCGACCAAGATGATGAACAAGGAATGGATCAAATGACCTTACTTAATAGGATTCTTGGTGCCTTTCTCTCAAACAAGTTTCGTTGGTTGACATTCGGAGTCGTGATCGTTGGTGGACTCCTCCGATTGTGGGTTTCCCTGCAGCCGATTGATGCGTTGATTGAGAAAAACCTGCCAGACGACTCATATTACTACTTTGTGATCGCGAATAACACGATCCAATCAAATAGTGTGAGCATGGATGGGATAAACGTTACTAATGGATTCCACCCGCTTTGGTTGATCGTCATCATGCCGATTTTTGGTTGGTCTTCTTCCTTGTCAGATTCCCAAATTACACAAGCACTGATCCTGTCCAGCGTTTTGGACATGGTGACAATCTGGATTATTGGTTACTTGGCTGCTTATCTCACCCGTCGAGAGTCATTAGGTGTATTTGCTGCTGGATTGTATGCTTTCAATCCAATCGTCATCCTACAAGTCACAAATGGTCTGGAAACAGCCATAAGCATGCTTACAATAGCGTTATTCTTACTGCTGATGAAAGCATGGCTAACCCGACATCCGAGTTGGCTCCTAACGATACTTGTTGGGGTCTCAGGCGGTTTGATGTTTCTGGCACGAAGCGACAATGTATTCCTACTAGGATTAGCGTACCTCGCTGCATTGGTCTATTGGAAAAATCAGAGGGCGAGGTGGCCGTCTGTCATTGCTGCTGGTTGTGTTTCATTCATACTGGCTTTACCCTGGTTTCTCTGGAGCTATTTTGTAGTCGGGAGTTGGATGCAGGAAAGCGGCGTGGCCGTGCCTTATGCTATCCAAGCTCGGGTCATATTGAATGAGGGCCCTGGCATGTGGACTGCGTTGAAGGAATCGCTCAGGCAGCTTACCTTTGTTCCTATCTGGCTTCGTGGTGACTACACTGGATTGCCGTTTTTCCTAGGTGTTGTGCTCTGGTTGATTGTAATAATCGGCTTGATAAGGCTTTGGAGAAAAAATTCTCCCTCGCTAGAGAAAGCGATGCTCTTGCCCTTGCTAGGATCCTGTTTGTGCTTGGTCCTAGTGCACGCAGGTGTTCGTTGGTACCCTCGACCCTGGTATTTCATTCCGTCATCCATAGCGTTCGCTCTTGCCTTTCCACTTGTCATCAAACCGGTTCGGTCACACGGAACTCAGCGACTATTCCTTTATGCGATTGGTTTCGGTGTCTATTTTGCCCTCACGGGCTATACCTTCTGGCAAATCGGGTATTACCCATGGCAGCGGGAGATGTTGGCTGCAAGTAGATGGTTAGGCAAGAACATCTCAACCGACTCTAAGGTAGCCAGTTTCAATTCGGGTATCTACACATACTACAATGTGTTCCCAGTAATTAATCTGGATGGTGTTGTCAATCACCATGCGTTTCAGGCGATACAGGACAGGGACGTCATGGGTTATTTGCAGAGGGACGGTGTTGAGTATCTGATCGATTACGATAATGCAATAAATAACGAATATGAACTTTTCATGGGTGATGGCTACCCTGAAGATTTAGAGGAGATTGGAGTTATAAACGACGTACCGGTGAGCGGACTTGGGTTAATAAGGGTATATAGGGTGCTAGATTGAACCTACAAGCAAGAAGGTGTCGAGCAGTTTAATATTTCTTCTTGTTGAGATCCCCCTCTTAATGGTGTAAAAGCGGTTGCCTATCACCTTCCACCTGAAGCCGGAATCGTTCGGCTGCTTCAGCATTATGCTACACCCTTCTTTAGCCACCTTGTTTTTGGATCCTTCTCAATCGCGATTGGATTAATCCTATTTCCAACCCTCTTCATGATTGGCTGGTGGCGAATCATACGGGATAGAAACCACATCTGGCCCCTCGCCATCTACCCCATCCTCTATCTGCTCGCATTTTCGATCGCTAATCCGCTTATCTTTCGATGGTACCTTACACCCCCGCTTCCTATGTACTTTTTAGGAATCTTTATTGGCGTTGAGGTATTAGGGCGGAATCTAAAGTCACCACTTCCTCTTGCTATTTGCGGCGTGTTAGCATTCGGCTTCACTCTCAACGGATGGACACTGCATCCGGATCATGGCCTGGATAGACCGGCGCCGAAGATGGCCTATATTAAACTTGAAGAAGTTTATTGGCAGGTCGCCACCGATCTTCAGGAGCAGATTCGCGAAGAGAAGACCCTCGCCGCAGCCGACATAGGGGTTTTAGGTTACTACACAGGATCTCGCATCCTGGACATGGTCGGCCTAATCTCGCCGGAGAGTGAGCTTTATTACCCGCTTGCCGATGAGTTCTATATCACCAACTACGCAATCCCCCCCGATCTAATCCACCAAGAAAAACCGGACTACCTCGTATTCCTGGAAGTGTACGGTCGAAATGGCCTGCTTATGGATCCGCAGTTCCTGGACGAATATGAATTAATTAATCAGTACCAGACCGATATCTATGGATCGGAAGGGATGTTAGTTTACACTCGTGTTAAACGATGAAATGCGATTATTTCCGAGGGGGAATATTTATCTCGCGGTCTGATCTCCGGCGATACGACCGGTTTTATTTTAGCTGGTGTCACTCCCCGAGAAAGTCAATCAACCGTTCGCGGTGGTTCGGATGGCGTAGGCGAGTCAGTGCCTGGGCTTCAATTTGTCTTACACGTTCACGTGTAACCCCCATCCTTCGACCCACCTCTTCTAACGTATAACTCCGGCCGTCTAAAAGACCATAGCGGAGTTGTAAAACTCTAACTTCTCTTGGGGGGAGGGTACTAAGAACTTCGCTAAGGTTTTCCTTGAGCAGGTTTTGCGTCGCAATTTCAACAGGAGCAGGAGATTGAACATCCTGGATGAAATCGCCAAGTATTGAATCCGAATCCTCATCCGTTGGCATCTCAAGCGAGAGAGGACGGCGGGACACTTTCATTAAATCTTCCGCTTTTCTTGGTGAGATTTGCAACGCCTCTGCGAGATCTTCAGATGTGGGGGTATGTCCCAGTTGCTGCGTCAATTGATGAGAAACACGCAGCATTTTATTGATTTGATCGCCCATATGGACAGGTACACGAATCGTTCTTCCCTGGTCCGCAATAGCTCGAGTTACAGCTTGCCGTATCCACCATGTCGCATATGTAGAAAACTTATGCCCTCTGCGGTAATCGAACTTCTTTGCCGCCCGAATTAATCCGATATTTCCCTCCTGGATTAAATCTAAAAACGGGACCCCCCGACCTAGGTACTTCTTCGCCACACTAATGACAAGGCGCGAATTTGCTGTGATGAGATGCTCGCGAGCTGCCCACCCATCCTCAATCGAGACCTGAAGTTCAGCTCGTTTTTTCGGGGATAGGCTTTCAAGAGCAAGTTTCTCCCGAGCTAGCCGACCTCGCTCGATTCTTTTAGCAATTTCAACTTCCTCTTGAGCGGTAAGTAATGGGACACCACCCACTTCTCGAAGATAAAGTCCGACCGAATCGTCCGTATCGACATTGCTCAGGACATCCTCATCCGGTTTGTCTTTTTCGTGCGCATCGGGCTTAGCTTCTCGCTCAGGACTTTCTTCCTCCACGCTCTCATCTACTACATTAATCCCTGCTGCTAGGAGCGCTGCATACATCTCTTCAAGCTGATCTAAATCTTGCTCGGCTTCTGGGAAGGCGCCGAGGATATCATCTAGCGTAATGTAACCACGATCTTTCCCGAGTTCGATCAACTGTTCGATCGCGGGATTCTCTAGTTCGTTGGCAAGATTCTCATTGGAATCGATGCTCTCCAGGCGCGAGCCATTATTATTTTTCCCTAAGGGCGATTTTATTGATTTTGAACTTCGTTTCTTCTTACTCATTACTCAATCTATTTAACTCCTACTCCAGCATACATTCTTCCACCTCGCCAGGCAATACCCATCAGGAAAAATCCATATCGCGAATGGATAAGCTTAATTGGCAACTAACTTAGACGCTACAAATACCATGAAACTATGAGCCTCATAAAATAATCCTATCCCCAGCTAACGATGTGCAAATCTGGAGATCTGGTATTCTCAGCGGGTTCAGGTGCAAGATCAGACGTAGAAAAAGCACCGCTGCCGCGAAATGGAAGGCAACATGTGCTTTTGAAAACCCAAAAATGTGCCGAACATCCAAAACACTATACATAAAGGGAAGACCGAAGTCAATATGCAATTTACTTCAGGTGTCGCTCTTCTCTGCCTGACTACTCTAAAGTAGGCAAAAGCGGAAATGAGAAGTCGGTTGATTTTCAGAAAAAACGTCTTGACATCACCCAGAGCGCACATTACAATCTCTCGGCTTCCAAACAAACAATTGTAAGCTCCACTAATGCTCTAACAATGCTCATTAATGTTGGCTGTCACGTTGCATGCGAGACGAGCGATAGGGATCTTGTGCGAGCCAAACCGGCTCGTATTTATATTTAGTCTCTCATGGATATCTAATCCGAGTGAAAATAAACCACAGTATCTTGACCGATTATTAATAAAAGGAGTTCAAATGAACGAGCTTGTACCAATCGAGCAGACAATGTTATGGGGCGTAATGGTCGTTGCTTTCATCAGCCTGGTCTATGCTTACTGGCTGTGGAAACAAACAATAGCCAAAGACAAAGGCACGCAAAAAATGCAGGATGTGTGGCTCGCCATTAAAGCGGGAGCGGAAGGCTATCTGCGCAAGCAGCTCCGAACAATCTCATTGGTCGTCGTCGCGCTGACAGTTATCATCTTCCTGAGCGTTTACGTTATCCCACCCTCACGAGAGGCTGTTGAACGGTTCGGCGATAATGCAGTGATCATCATCGCCGTCGGACGTACACTCGCTTTTATCCTCGGTGCGGCATTTTCCACGATAGTCGGTCAGCTAGGCATGCGTGTGGCGATTGAAGGCAATATCCGCGTCGCCGCAGAAGCGGTACGCGAAGACTACAATGGAGCTTTGACAGTTGCATACCGGGCCGGGACCTTCACAGGAATGCTCGTCGACGGCTTAGGCTTGCTTGGCGGAACAGCAATTTTCATGATCTTCGGCCGCGCAGCGCCCGACGCGCTTCTCGGCTTTGGATTCGGCGGAACTCTCGTCGCGCTCTTCATGCGCATTGGCGGTGGGATCTATACGAAAGCCGCTGACGTCGGCGCAGATCTTGTGGGCAAGGTCGAAGAGGGTCTCCCTGAGGATGACCCCCGCAACGCAGGCGTGATTGCAGATCTCGTCGGCGACAATGTGGGTGATTGCGCCGGAATGGCGGCAGACATCTTCGAATCCTACGAAGTCACAATCGTCTCCACCTTAATCCTCGGACTCGTATTGCTTCACATAACCGGGAATACCTTCTGGATCGTCTTCCCCCTTATCGTGCGAGCGATCGGCGTGATCTCCTCGATCATCGGGACTCTCACAGTCCCCATCTGGGAAAAATTCCCGGTCAAGTTTCTTCGCGCGAAGGATGCCGAGGAAGCCATGTTCCGCTCCTACGAAGTTTCCAGCATCAACACAGTGGTGTGGACTTTCGTCTTCGCTCTGCTCTATGCGGGTGAGTGGAAACTGGCATTGCTTAGTTCCATCGGTGTCGGCTTGGCGGTAGTTTTCAACCCGCTTTCCTCTTACTTCACTTCCTATCATAAGAAACCGGTGAAGGAAATCGTCGAGTCGATGAAGACCGGCACAGCGACGACTGTTCTGTCCGGCCTCGCAGTTGGTCTAGAAGCGAGCGTATGGAGTGTATTAGTCATCTGTGTAGCGCTGGCAGCAAGTTACTTACTCTACCTGGGAGAAGCGCCGATTTATGCCTTGTACGGCGTAGCCATGGTCGGGATTGGTATGCTCTCGCACACCGGCAACAACGTTGCGATGGATTCATTTGGACCGATTGCCGACAATGCGAACGGCATCGGCGAAATGGCTGGCGTTGGCGAAAAAGCCTGGAAAATCATGGCTGAGCTCGACGCAGTCGGCAACACCACCAAGGCAATCACAAAACAAATCGCCATTGCCTCAGCCGTCATCGCTGCAACCAGCTTGTTCTTCTCCTATGTGACCGATATCAGCATAATGCAAGCTCGTCTCGGTGTAGAGGTCATTGATTCGATCCGAATATCGAGGCTTGACACCGTGATTGGTTTCTTAATTGGTGGCGCTCTTCCCTTCCTCTTCTCCTCATACAGCATCAAAGCTGTGGCCCGTGGGGCAAACCTGGTTGTCGAGGAAGTTAGAAGGCAGTTCCGCACCCCCGGTGTTCTTGAAGGAAAGGTTACACCTGATTACGCAAAGGTGGTCAGTATTACCACAGCCGCCTCTCAGAAAGAGCTTCTCAGTCTTACCGTACTCTCCGTGGCAACTCCTCTACTTGTGGGTATCATCTTCAATGTTGAGGCGCTCGGCGCCTTCCTGGCTGGTGTTATCCTATCCGGGCAGCTACTGGCTGTATTTATGGCCATATCCGGCGGCGCGCTCG
>SOJU01000285.1 GCA_004376465.1 Anaerolineales bacterium
TGGCCACCTCAGACCATATTGCGCGCATCTCCGGTGAACCGTATCGAGTTGAGAACGGGGATTGGTAGGTCATCTTTTCCTCTATGTTTCATTCGTCGCAGCTTTTCCCAGGAGATCGCCTTCTGTTGCGCCTCCGAGTCGTTCTTCTGCGAGCTGTTTGTACTGCGGATTAATTTCATAACCGATGTACTGCCTTCCGAGCCGGAAGGCTGCCAAACAGGTGGTTCCAGATCCACAGAAGGGATCGAGGACCACGTCATTCTTAAAGGTGTAGAGGTCGATCAGGCGTCTGGGAAGCTCCTCGGGAAATGGAGCCGGATGTCCGATCCGCTTAGCAGACACGGCGGGGAAAGTCCAGATGCTTTTTGTCCACTCGAGGAAGGACTCACGCTCGATCGTATCTTCTTTGACTTCAGGTTTGCGCGAGAAAGACTCCTTTGAGAAAACGAGAATGTACTCATGCACATCGCGTAATACAGGATTTGATGCTGACTGCCAGGACCCCCATGCTGTGGAGGGGGAGGCGCTCGCGGCTTTGTCCCAGATGATTTCCCCCCTCATCAAGAAGCCGATTTCGAGCATGGTTTGAATGATGAGAGCATGCAGTGGCAGGTAAGGCTTCCGACCCAGATTGGCGATATTAATGCAGGCTCGCCCGCCAGTTACCAACACCCGGTAAGTCTCTTTGAAGACAACATGCAGTAGATCGAGGTATTCCTCAAGAGTTAGATCCTCGTCGTACTCTTTTCGGACGTTGTAGGGAGGCGAGGTCACCATGAGGTGGACGCTGTAATCAGGGAGTTCGGACATGTCACCCGATGATTTCAGGTGGAAACAATTAAGGCTTTCTTCAGGGATAGGATTCTCAGGGTGGGGTGAGGCAATTTCCCTCTGCTGTCCCTGATACAGACGGCTGTTGTAGAACGGTGAGGCGTCATGGCTGATGCGCCCCGGCGCCCCGAAGGAGCTTGTTTTTGTGCCCTTCGATTTATTACTGCTCAAGGTACTCCCTCAGCGAATGCATCTGCAGTCTTAATGACCAGACCTCCCAAAGCCGAAACTCTTAAGCTTGTTTTCGTCATTACGCCATCCGGGTAAGACTTTGACGCGTAATTTCAAGTAGATTTTGCGGTCTGTTGCGGCTTCGATTTCCTTTCGGGCAAATGTGCCGATCGTCTTCAGCATTGTGCCACCCTTACCGATGACGATCCCTTTCTGGGACTCACGTTCAACAAATATTGTAGCTTCGATATAGGCGCCATGTTCGTTCCGCTCTTCGAATTCATCGATCCGTATAGCAAGGCTGTGTGGAACTTCATCGCGCAGGTTTTTCAAAGCAGCAGCACGGATCATATCAGCGGCGATGTCGCGCTCGTACGCATCCGTTATTGTTTCCGGTGGAAAGAGGCGAGGACCATCGGGTAATACAGCTTTGATGCTTTCGATCAATTCATCCAGGTTATCACCTCGAGTCGAGGAGATATCCAGGAAGTCAGCTTCAGGGAGCAGGGTTCGAAACGCTGCGCGCCGGTCAGACAAGCGATCATCGGGTACGCGATCTACTTTTGTAAGAGCGATAAGGGTTGGTATCTGTCCTTGGATCTCTCTGATTTTCGCCGCGACCTGTCCGTCTTCTTCGTTAGGAGGTCGGGTGAGATCGAAGAGAGCGAGTACGACATCCGCCTCCTGCAGAGAAGAAAGGGCTTCCTCATTCATCTTCTCGCCCAATTTATGGAGTGGTTCATGAATCCCTGGTGTGTCGACGAAAATCAATTGCGCATCCGGAAGCGTGAGGATTCCAAGTTGGCGCTGGCGGGTCGTCTGCGGTTTTGGTGACACCGCCGCGATTCGCTGCCCAAGGAGACGGTTGATCAGCGTGGATTTTCCTACATTGGGGCGACCGGCAAGGGCGACGAAACCAGAGCGGTGACCGTCAGGGACTTCAAGTGATTCCATGGCCTAATTGTGGTGATAAGGATGTTTGCTGTCAAGCTGCGCCCCCATTCTCTCTTGACATGCGTATTTCAGGTCGTTATGATGTTTCGACGTGTCTCTAGTTAGTCAGGCAAGCAAGTGCTTTGAGATCGATCTTCGATGAGCTCTATAGGTTCGTAGACAGATGTTCGCTGATTGAGTCTATAATTAGGACTATAGAATGCCCGATCTGACCCGAGATTGGCATTCGCATTTATAATCAACCATCCAGACGGCTGGCCGATCGGGTTTGATGATCCTTTCCGGAATTAATCTCGAAGTATTCACTTCGTAATTGTTCCTCGAAGATCCGGGGGAATCTAAAAAACAATCTTTGTTCGTGATGATAAGATTAAACGAAGGGTGAAACCGTATGAGTATCTTCTCTCGCAAAAAAACAAACCGCTTTATCGAACTGCTCATTAAGCAAGCGGAATATTCCGTTATGGGGATGCAGAAGCTGCTCGAGTATGTTAAGGAACCCAGCGAAACGCTTGCAACGGCGGTGACCCAGCTTGAGAAAGAAGCCGATGAGGTGCGTCGGATCCTGATTGACGAGCTAAACAAAACATTTGTTACACCGATCGATCGCGAGGACATCTTCGCACTCTCGTTAACGATCGATGATGTGCTTGACTATGCCGATACAACGGTCGAAGAGATGCACATGCTCGGTGTGCAGCCGAACGCCTTTATGGAGCGCATGGTCTCCCTTCTGACGGATGCGGCGCGTGAGATTTACATGGGTGTGCAGCGATTGGAAGATCACCCAAATGTCGCCAACGACCATGCCGTGCGGGCGAAGGCTTTGGAGAATCGGATGGAGACAGTTTATCGGGAGGCGATCGCCGATCTCTTCGCTATGCCGCGCGATATCGATCACGTAGTGGAGATGCTGAAGCTGCGCGAGATCTATCGTCATCTCTCCAACGCTGCAGATCGTGGAGACGCAGCAGCCAATGTGATCGGGGATATCGTCGTTAAGAAGATGTGATGATTAGGCGCATTACGAAGTAAATAACTGGGCTGCCCAAAGCTCTTTTTTGGGGCAGCCCTCTTTTTAATGTTGAAACGGGCGATTGGATTTAGGTGTTTTTCTCAGCCAAGCGGTGTAGCTTGTTACCCACTTCGCGCCATTGGATTTTTGAGATGCCGAGCTTTTGTCGAATTCTGTCGTGGTCTAAGCCATTGACATAATCGATGAGGACTGCAGTCCAGCGGCACATCTCGAAGGAGAGATGCTTCTCCACACCAGCGGCTTTTCCAATATCCTCGAGCAAGTACTCCAATCTGCGCGGCGACCAGGGGAAGAGCTGGTTGGCGGGTTCGTACTGCTTAAGGTATTCCTGGTATGCTTCAATCCAATCAGGGGTTAGATCAAGTTTGCGCTCCTTATAGCGCTTACTCACACTCCCATAGCGGATGAATAGAATCGGTCCATCCACAGTATTCAAGTCGATGTGATTCAGATGGATGTTTAGGCACTCCCCCTTCTTAATTCCCGTATCGAGCAATAACTTTAAAAGCGTATAAGGACGCGCATCAGGAGAAGAACCCTTGCGCATTAATTCGGCGCTCTTAAGCACAGAATCTACTTCTTCTTGTGTGAGCACTTCTGGCAGCGGGCTGATGACCGATTGCTGGGGGATCGGGGCTGCGGCATCCTCTTGGAGGACGCCAGTCTCCACCAGCCAGCGGTAAAAGGCTTTAATCGAGGTGATGCGGCGGGCGTAGGTCTTTGGGCTGCATGAGACGCCCCGCCGGTTCAGCATCCAATCGAGGAAATTCTTAAGATCGTTTGTGCTTATCTGGTTGATGGACTGACCAGTTCCAACGAACTTCCCAACCAGGCGCAGATCTCCTGTGAATGCCTTAACCGTATGAATTGAACGGCCCTGCGCTTCGAGCGCCTCGCCCCAGGCGTTTATCGCCGCGCTGAGGCTGGAATCGGATTTAAGGGGCGCGGTAGCCTCGCTCTCGGAAACGCTGCTGGTCGACTGGTACGAAAAGAGAGGGAGATCCTCAAGCGGCTCATCCATGGGAGCCTCCTGTAAAAGTCGGCTTCGTGTAGTCATTCATAGCGTCAATCCTAGTTTGTGAGATAGGAAATGTCAAATCTGAAAGCATAGTTAAGGACCAGCTCGTGAGGCGCGGTTCTAATCTTGAGGGGGGCTTTCGAAAATTTCGTGAAGCATGGGCTCGATCGCCTCCCAGTCGGGCAGGAGGACGGAGGCGCCGCTATAGGGCACTCTCCACTGTGAAGCCATTGTGGGGTCGATGGAATAGCGGTGTATTCGATCCGGATCGGCGGCCAGTTTTGTCGCCAGAGGCAGCAAGCGGAGGGTGTCCTCAACGCTAATATCTGTTTCAACATAAGAGCGAAATTGAGCGTAGAGGTCTGGTACTCTAGTGAGCCCTTCGAGGGTTAACATCTTATTGAAGATTGCCAGCATAGTTTCTTGCTGACGGCGCAGGCGATCAAAATCACCGGTAGTTTTGCGCATTCGGACGTAGCAGAGCGCAGCGAACCCGTCCATGTGATAGGTCCTCCCGGGGGAATATGACCAATCTCTACGACCGCATTCATCGTATAGATACGCCTCGACCTTCACATCTACCCCACCCAGCGCATCAACCACCTGCTTGAATCCATAGAAGTTAATCATAACCGTATGATCAACCTCTATGCCAAAATTGTAGAGGATCGTCTGGGCGACTCTCTCAGGTCCTCCATAGGCATCGGCGACATTGATCCGGTCCACCCGCCAGCCGGGTATGAAGACGTATAGATCGCGAGGGAAGGAGAGTAATGTGGCGGTGCCGGCTTCGAGATCAAGTGAGACCAGCATCATGGTATCGGTTCGGTGCCCGTAGCTATAGGGACGCTCATCTGAGCCGAGGACCATGATATTTACGACATTATCCCCCATCTGCAGCAGCGGTATCGGTCGGTGGATTTCAATCGCAGATGGTTCGACTGGAGCGGTGAAACCGCTCCATGGGTCTATCGGGGTCGGACTGGCTAAAGATGTGGCGGTGGGCGGCGGCGGCGGTGGCGGCGTTTGCGTGAGCGGGACTGGGTTGAAGGGCGTGCCAGTCGCAGCCGCATTCGGGTCGATGGTTACAAGTGGATTGGCAAGCGCAGCAGAACCCCCGGTTAGCATGCCCACCAGATTGCTGCAGGCGCCAACTACCAGGATTAAAACTAAAAGCGTAACGATCATCAAGAGATGATCAAGGCGATTAATGGATTTCATCGGATGAATGTGCTCGTCATATTAACGTCAGATTCAGCTCTCTGGTTCCCCATCAGATCGCCCGGCTTCCTTGCTGCGAGGTTGCTTGATCTGGGGCTGCAACGAAGTATAGACGACCGATTTACTATTTACCTTCCAACTTACTTGACCGGCGGACCATAGATACTCATTCCGGACGGCAGTACGGTGTGGATATCTATGCAATTCGCGTGCCATAGCGATGATTCATCGACCCCGAATCGCTCAGCGAGCATGCTTAATGAGTCGCCATCTTCCAGTGGATAAAGGACCCAGGTTGGAGGCGGTCCGCATGAAGGGGATGGGTCTGTGGCTTCAAGCACGGGGAGATAAATTATATCGCCAGGTGTGATATCACTCTCGATGCAATTGGTCGACATCAACGTTGTGCGCTCGATCCGGAATTGGTCAGCGAGATTTGTGAGCGTGTCTCCATTGTGGACGCGGTACACAGACCACCCTTCAGGTGGGGCGCAGCCTATTAATGGATCAAGTGCTTTCTGGCGGTCAAAGAAGGATGATACTTCAGCTTCAGCAAATACGGTCAACCAGGTCCCCAGGAGCACAGCGATCGCGAGAATCGAAATGTTTAGACCAACCATCAGATTCTTTAGCAATTGCATCCGGGCTATTCCATACGATCTGCATTGGTTGGGTTTTGCGCTGAGAACGGCAACAAGATTGAAAATGTAGTTCCAGACCCAGGCTGACTGTCCACCCAAATGCGTCCGCTCATGGCTTCGACCAAAGAGCGTGCGATGGAGAGACCAATTCCATCACCTCCGAGCCCCTGGATTGGTGTTTCCTCTAACGAATTGCCGAAGCTGAATATCCGTCCCAGATCCCCGGCGGGAATTCCCACCCCTCCATCAATCACCCGGAGCGTGAGAAATCCTGATCGGTCCGAAGCGGTGAGGCCTGTGCTGATTTTGATCAATCCACCTTCAGATGTCGCACCGATGGCGTTATTGAGCAGGTGGATCAGAACCTGAAAGGTGGCATCTGCATCCGTCAGGATTTTCGGGAGAGTCTGAGGGATTGATACGCGCATCTCGATGTTTTTCTTTTGGGCGGACGGGAAAACCTGGCGGATCGCATCTTTTATGCAGCGGATAATATCGATAGGCTCAGGCACGAGAGCGATGGTTCTGGCTTCAATCGCGCTGAGATGGATCAGGTCATTCAGCAGCCCCGACAGTCTCTCAGCGTTATTGAATATGTGGTCGATGGACTCGCGTTGACCGATTGTCAATGTCTCATCTGCATCATCATGAAGGAGTTCGGCATACCCAAATATTGCCGACATCGGCTGACGTAGATCGAGCGATAGAGCGGCGATATGGGAGGTGCTGGGAGATCGTCCTGTTGAGGGCGCAAGCGAATCATTTCCGTTCTGGAGTAGAACCAGGTTGGCGCGCGCTTCAGCCAATTCGTGGAGCGTTAATTGAAGCTGCTGGGAGAGTGATTCTATTTGTTTGAGGTCGGAGGTGACAGGTGGCTCTTCTATCGCTCTCCGCATCCTCTCAATCTCACCCTCGAGAAATTGAATAGTTCCCTCCGCGTCTTGATGGCTGGTGAGAAAGCCGCCGAGCTCCTGTCCTGCAAGATCGGTTGCGGCGATGAGTTGATCCGTCAGTTGGGTATTGTTGACGAGAAGGCTTTGAATGAGACGGCGGGACTCCTCCAGGTCTGTGCTTAACGTGAAGGGCTCCGCCAGGCTTGTTGAAAGAAGCTCATCATCTGCTGTAAGCGCCGCGAAACGCTCAGCAATTACATCCGCGAGCTGCACGAGGGCGGTGCGGTTTTCCTGAGACCAGCGCTCCCGGGCGAAAGGAGAGAGCAGCAGCAATCCCCCGATAATATGCTCTCCCGAGGTCAGAGGAGCGAAAAGCAGCGGCCCTGTTTTTGTGAGGTTTAAACCCTGCCGGAGTGTGACGAGGTCAGGCGCATTGCTCTCTGCTGGAAGGATCAGCGATCGTTGCCTGCGTAATGCATTAGCGATGACGGGAAGGTCTGTTGTGTCGAAGGCTTGCCCCTCGATGTGCTGTTCGCGTATGAGATCGAAACCCGTCGCAATGGATAGATATTCCAATGTTTCCGGGGGAGTGAGCAGCAGACACAACTCAGCTTTCATCGAATATGCAGTGCCGCGCACGGCTGCGTCTGCCAGATCGCCGAGTTCCTTCGCCTGGAAAATATCATAGACGCTGGTGAAAACTTTGGGCAGGAATTGGAGTTCAAGATCCGGTGATTGTATAGTTACAGGAGGGGCATCTTTCACATCCGTTTCTTGTGTTGTGATAAATGTGCGCGCGGCGGCGATAATCAGCGCAGGGTATGCCGCCAACTCACTCCAGCGCACGAAGGGTGCGAAAGAGCCATCAGCAGGGCCGAGGGCCATGTGCAGGCTGGTGCCGATGGTAAGCAGGATGTATCCTGCGAAAGCGATTTGCCACTGCGCTGGTCGACGGACGAGCAGGAAGGTTAGCGTGAGACCTGAGAGGATTAATGTTGAGATTCCCCATACAGCGTCGGCGGGAGTCCGGTTGAAGCGGAGCAGAGATTCCTGCCCGACCATGAGGTAGATTGTTCCAAATAATGCGAGGACAGCAACGCTGAGGACAACCGCAAGTGTGCGCGAGCTTGGCTTTGTAGGTGGGTTGAAGATAAAAGTAAAACTCATGAGCAACAGGGAGGTGAAGCTCACGAAGCGGTCGAGTGGGGGGAGAATTACTTGTCCGTTGAGGATCACAAGCCAGGACAATCCGGCGATGATCATTGTGAGCAGGTGGAGCCCCAGTATTACACCGCTTGTCACCCGCCAGCGTGCGGCAAGAGCACCTGTGCGGGGAGAGCTGCTCCAGGTTAACGCATAGAGAATTGAAATTGAAATGATCAGCGTCAGGTGGTAGACAAGACTCCCCGGAGGTGTCGTGAGCAGGGAAGCGGCGTCAGCAAGAATCATGATGGGCAAGTGTCGTTTCGTTGTTCCTGCAATACAGGGTGAGATCGACTCCAATTTATGTCAGGCATAGGCATTAATCACCGGTAAAAAAGTGAGCAGAATAGATTTTCCATACTGACAGTATGCTGGGGTTGAACCATCATCCCCGAGCGTCATGGCTTACCTAATGGATTTTACACCAGAAGCTAATAAGAGGATGAATCCTAAACCGTTCTCGTTTGAAGATGTTTTCCGCCCTCCCGTACACTTGGATTGGTTGATTAATCTTTCCATGGATCCGAATCGGGATTGTTTTCGATAAATCCTATCTCTGAAGAGGGGATCTTATCCAGTTCGTCGAGCGCTGAGTCTTTCGCCTCTGGTTTGTCGCGTTGGAACCCAATCATACGGATGGCGATAAAACCATAGGCGAGCGTCAGCCAGAATGTGATCCCGCGGTACGCGAGAGCGATGGCCGTGGAAGTGAGAGGATCCACGCCCATCGCGTTTTGGGTCAGGATCATTGCCCCTTCAACGAAACCGACTCCGGAGGGTGTGACCGAAGCGATGATGAAGAGGTAGCCCACACTAAAACTTGCCAGTAGCGTTTCGACCCCAAAGGGGTTATGGAAGGCGAGCGAAACGAAGAAAAGGATGACCATCATCACTGTTTTCCGGGTCAGTGCCAGAAAGAAGGGCAAGATAAGCGCGCGGGGCGAGCGGCGGATCTGTAGCAGCCCGTCGGCGATATCTAGCGCGAAGTTTTGCGCTGAGGCTCGATTGATCAGGGTCCGTTTGAAAAAGGGTTGGAGAAGGCGATTAGCCAAATCAACTAACCGGAGGATTGTTCGCTCTAGTTGATTGGTAGAATGGACGCCGATCGCAATCAGGATGAGTAATCCCACAGCGATGCTCACTGCAAACACCGCAGCGCCAATTAACCAAGCATCGAGGATGCCTCTCCTGCTTAATATGGAGAAGCCCAGAGGTAGGACAACCAGGAATCCGAGGTAGTCATAAACGAGATAAACAAAGGCAGCGGCGCTGACCTTTCCCACAGGTTTACCCCGATGGCTTCCATCTGCAATCAAAACCGCCAGCGCTCCTGCGCCGTAGCTCGGTACGATGACGTTGAGGAAATTCGCAGCCGTTGTTAAGGGGACCAGGTGGCTGAGTTTTTCATGGATGCCCATCAAGTGGTAGCAGGCCCAGAAATTCCCGGCGATAGTTACCAACCACAAGAGTTGGACCAGTATTGCGGCGAATAACCACCGGCCGTCACTGTGGCTGAAAGCAACGAGGATGAGTTTGAGCTCGTTTAAGTTGCGAGCTACGAAGAAGATTGTCAGCAGGAAAATGGCGGAGTAGAGAATTTTCCGTAGCATTGGATGATCAATTCAACTTATATCGTGTCCCAGGTCGGTGGAGAGTCGAGGGAGATCCCTCGCGTTTGAGCATCCATTCGGCGCAGCAGTCCGCTGAGAACGGTTCCCGAACCCATTTCGATAAAAGTATCTACACCCGATTGTGCCATCCACCCGATCGACTCTGTCCAGCGAACCCGGGAAGTGAGTTGAGCGTTCAGGTCTTCCCTGATCTCTTCGATTGAAGTAAGCGGCTTGGCTGACACATTGCCCACGACAGGAATGAGAGGGTCATTGAACGACGTTGCAGTGATTGCGTCTTTTAAGCGATCCTGAGCAGGGACCATCAGCGGAGAGTGAGCGGCGATGCTCACTGCCAACCGGATGACTTTGCGCGCGCCGGCGTTGTCCAGAAGGTCATGAGCGAGTGCAAGCGCATTTTCATCTCCGGAAATGACGACTTGCCCAGGGCAGTTGTCGTTTGCGACAGCGACAGTGCCAACAGATTGCGCGGATGCTTTTTTGCAAGCTACTTCAACTTCAGTTACGTCAAGTCCGATCACGGCGGACATTCCCCCGGGATGGACCTCGCCTGCGTGGCGCATTGCTTCCCCGCGTTCACGCGTTAGCAGTAAACCATCCTTAAAAGATAGCACACCTGCCGCTACCAATGCGCTATACTCACCCATAGAGTGTCCGGCGGTGCTGGTTGGCGTAAAACCGGGGTGCCTGCCTTTGAATACCTCGAGCACTGCGATGGAGTGTGTGAGCAGCGCTGGTTGTGTATATTGGGTGGAGTTCAAGTCTGCTTCTGGTCCATGCCAGCAGACTTGTGATAGAGGGTAACCGAGGATTTCATCGGCGAGTTGGAAAACCCGCGCCGCTTCGGGGGCGGCTTCAGCTAAGGCCATTCCCATGCCGATTGCCTGGGAGCCCTGACCGGGAAAAACAAAGGCAGTCCGTTCGGGTGTTATGGGCATTTGGGTTTAAAAAAGGAGCCGCGCATCAGTGAGCACGGCTTTATGTGGGTCGGGCTTAAGTGCTTTCGATTTCGATCACTTCTCGGCCGGCGTAATGACCACAATTAGGGCAGATATGATGCGGAAGATGTTGGTCGCCGCAATTCGTGCAGTTAATTAGGTGACGTAGCTTAAGCGCGTGGTGAGTCCGTCGGCGATCGCGTCGGCCTTTGGAGATCTTGCGCTTGGGGACAGCAGGCATAACTTTACTCCATTCGTAATCATAGAAACGCCCACCCTCGGGCAGGCGGGCTCATTATAGCAGTCGACGATTGTCTGTCAAGGTTCTTTGTTTGGATGTAGCGACAGGTGCCCGGTATAATTTGGTTGTTGTTTTAGATCAGCTCCATGGAAAAAGAAACCCGAGCCTTGAATATGGGCCTGGGTGAGGAAAATAACGGCGCGATCGGGGATTGTATCTTTTGAAAGGATAGCTGATGAAGTTGAGGATCCTCTATTTTGCTACGCTGCGGGATTTGGCGGGAGTGCGGGAAGAGACCGTATCGCTTCCTGATGGATTACAGGTAAAGGACTTGAAGAACCTCCTTGGCGAGAAGCACCCGGAGCTCATCAGGGCGTTTAACTCTGCAATCTTCGCCGTGAACCGCGAATTCGCGTTTGATGACCAACCACTCAAAGAAGGTGATGAAGTGGCGATCTTTCCGCCAGTGAGCGGCGGAAGCGTTAATGGTCCAACGATACTCCGCATTGTTCAGGAACCTCTGGATATGAATGCCCTACTAAAGGAAATCATCACACCAACTGCGGGAGCAGCCTGCGTCTTGACCGAGGGCGTACAGGCGCGCAGCGAACGAGGTGAGCCTCTGGAAAACCCTCACCAATCCCCTGAACCCCAACACCCGATGGTTGAAGAGCAGATGGAACAAGTCGCTCAGGAAATTCGTGACTGTTGGGAGTCAGTCGAGAGTGTGGCGATAGTCCAGCACCTGGGTGAGGTACAGCCAGGCGCACCAACCGTTATGGTCGTTTGTACCGCAGCCCATCGTGATGCCGGAGTGTTTGAAGCTGCAAGGTATGGCCTCGATCGGATGAAACAGACCATCCCACTAGTTAGGAAGGAAATCGACCCAGAATAAGCGCTAACTATTGAGGGTTCATTCCATCCTGGGGATGGTGATTGAGGTGTTCGAGGAGGGTTATGTCTGCCGATAGAAATTCCTGGGAGTGGCCGTTTCGCTGTACGAATTGCGGTCAGCCCTATCCAACAAAGGGATTCCCTTACTGCTGCGAGAAATGCGGCGGTCTCTTCGATTATAAAGATCAAGTTTCCTATGATCCGGTCCAACCTTCTAGGCCTGGTCGCCGGTCGATCGAACGCTACCGACGGAGTTTCCCCCTGCCTGCAAATGTAGATTTCGTCAGTCTTGGGGAGGGAGACACGCCGCTTCTCTCTCACCGAATCTCCTCGCGCCAGGTCTTCTTCAAGTGTGAGCACTTAAACCCCACCGGATCTTTTAAGGACCGTGGAACGGCGGTGCTGGTCAGCGCGTTAATCGCTGCCGGAATTGAAGAGGCGGTTGAGGATTCATCCGGGAACGCAGGAGCTTCCCTGGCCGCCTATGCCGCGCGGGCAGGTATCAAGGCGCGCATCTATGTCCCTGAATCCGCATCGGGGCCTAAGAGTTTGCAGATCAGCGCATATGGTGCGCAAGTTGTCCGGATTCCTGGTCCACGCTCGGCGAGCGCGGAGGCTGTCCACCGTGAGGCCGAGGGCGGGGTCGTGTATGCCAGCCATGCATATCTGCCACACGGCATCGCCGGAATAGCGACCCTCGCCTTTGAGATCGCGGAACAGCTAAAAGGATATCCGGGAACCGTCATTGCGCCTGTTGGTCATGGGACGCTGCTATTAGGACTGCATCGAGGTTTTCAAGCGTTACAGTCAGCAGGCGAAATCGATCGCATGCCGGTTCTAGTTGGCGTTCAGGCGAGCGCGTGTGCGCCGCTGTGGGGGGCCTTTTCCGACGGCGTTTCGGGTTTGGATAGGATCTCTGAAGGGGTAACCGTCGCCGAAGGGGTACGCATCATCCAGCCGTTGCGCGGGGACGCCGTTCTGCAAGCCATCGCCGAGAGCGGGGGTAAGATGATCGCTGTCGATGAAGAAAAAATCCTGAAAGGACGCGACACACTGGCTCGAAGGGGGTTGTATGTAGAGCCGACTTCAGCGCTCGTCATATGTGCGCTTGAAGAGGTTTTAGAAACTTGCCCGGACCCAATCGTTCTGATCCTCACAGGATCGGGGTTTAAGACGCTGGGAGTTTGAATCACTTAAGATTAGGGTCGGCGGCGATTGGGAGCTCGCGGATTGAAAGTAAAGAATGGGTCAGTGGAGGATACGCACATGGAACGCAGGGTTGTTATAACTGGGATGGGCACGATCAACCCGTTGGGATTCGACGTCATGGATACTTGGGAAGCTCTCAAGTCCGGCGTATCAAGCGTTGAACGGATCACGTTATTCGACTCGAGCGATCTCCTGATTAAGATTGCTTGTGAAGTTAAAGAATTCGACCCTGCGTTGTATATGGACCCGCGAAAGGCACGCCGCCGGGATCGTTTTGAGCAGTTCGCAAGCGCTGCGGCCTCACAGGCGATGCAGAATTCCGGGTTGGAGATACAGCCTGAGGATGCTGATAGGGTCGGAGTTGTCATCTCATCGGCAGTGGGCGGTCTGGATTCTATACAGACAGCCATTCAAGTGATGGCCGACGATGGCCCACGCCGGATCAGCCCATTTGCGATCCCGATGTATATGTCCAATGGCGCTTCAGGGGGTGTGGCTATCGACATCGGCGCCAAGGGACCCTCCTTCTCTATTGCCTCGGCTTGCGCCTCAGGCGCTGATGCGATTGGCATGGCTGCTGCGTTGATCCGCACGGGTGTAATGGATGCCTGCTTGACCGGCGCTTCGGAGGCGAGCATCACTAAGTTCGGCGTTGCCTCCTTCGACCGTTTAGGGGCACTTTCGAGACGAAACGAAGATTTTTCTCAAACCCCCGCACCGTTTGACGCGAACCGCGATGGCTTGGTAATCGGTGAGGGTGCGGCTGTGATCATCCTCGAAGACCTGGAGCACGCACGCAATAGAGGCGTGGAGATACTCGCTGAATTTGTTGGCTACGGATCAACCACCGACGCATTCCATATCACGGCGCCATCAGAAAAGGGCGCGGGAGGCGCTTCAGCCATTGGAAAAGCGCTTGCAGCTGCTGCAGCCAACCCCGATGAGATTGACTACATCAACGCTCACGGGACGGGTACGAAGTTGAATGACATCTCGGAAACGAAGGCGATCAAGACCGCGCTTGGAGAGGCTGCTTATAAAGTGCCTATCTCTTCCACGAAATCTATGACAGGACACATGATGGGTGCGACCGGTGCCCTGGAAGCGATCATTTGCGTCATGGCGATTCGAGATGGAATACTACCGCCAACGATCCATCTCAACGATCCTGACCCCGAATGCGATCTGGATTACATTCCTAACCACGCACGCGAGGCTGAAGTTGAAGTCGCGTTGAGCAACGCTTTTGGTTTTGGCGGTCACAATGCGGTGCTGGCGTTCCGGAGATTCAACGGTTAAAATAGGATCACTTAAATCAATCGGATTTGATGGAACTGGTGGAACGCGGAGTACCCAGATCGGCTGAGTTCTCGGCGTCCCCCAAGTTCATGGAGAGTGTCATAGTGAAACCGGATGAGTTCATCCGGCAAACGGGGTTGTCCTTCTCAAATCCCAGTTTGCTCCGCCGCGCCCTGACGCACCGCTCATATTTAAACGAGCACCCTGAGGCATTGGAGGATAACGAGCGCCTGGAATACCTTGGTGACGCCGCTCTGGATTTCATCGCCGCGGTCTGGCTGTATAACCGCTTCCCTGA
Source organism: Anaerolineales bacterium (assembly GCA_004376465.1). Lineage (GTDB taxonomy): Bacteria > Chloroflexota > Anaerolineae > Anaerolineales > E44-bin32 > E44-bin32. The sequence goes on from SOJU01000285.1 coordinate 14,479, forward strand.
GATGGATGAGGGTTCACTCACCCGGCTGCGTTCGGCGCTGGTTCGAACAGAACAGTTAGCAGCCTTCGCCAGCGAGCTCGGGTTGGGTGAGGTTATATTCTTGGGCAAGGGAGAATGCGCGACGGGCGGTCGCCAGCGACCTGCGCTGCTCTGCGCTGCATTCGAGGCATTAATCGGTGCGCTCTACCTCGACGCCGGCACTGAGACAGTTATTCGTTTCATTGAGCCGCGCTTCGAACGCGCAGCTAAGGCAGCACTCGAAGATGAGCGATTAATCGATGCGCGCAGTATATTGCAAATGTGGTCTCAGTCTGAGTTTGGTGAGATACCGGACTATCGGACTACGGGCACATTTGGACCTGATCACGATCGAGAATTCGCTGTCGAGGTCTCGATTGGAGAGAGGGTGAAAGCTGATGGGAGAGGGCGGAGCAAGCAGGAGGCTTCGCAAGCAGCGGCGGCAAATGCGCTTCAGAAATTAGGGCTAAGCAATTCGACAGCAGCCCAACGATCGGGTAAATAACTTGGAAAAGAGAATTCCGCATCTGAAATCCCTCGAAATCCAGGGCTTTAAAACCTTCGCGACGAAGATTAACTTTGGTTTCGCACCAACCATTACGGCGATCGTTGGCCCAAACGGATCGGGGAAATCGAACATCACCGACGCCATTCGCTGGGTGTTGGGTGAACAGTCCTTCTCGCTGCTGCGCGGGAAGCGAACAGAGGACATGATCTTCTCCGGTTCGGAAACACGACCGCGCGCCTCGATGGCCGCGGGCACGATCACCTTCGATAACAGTGACGGCTGGCTTCCGATTGATTTTTCAGAGGTGACGATAGGTCGTCGCGCCTATCGCGATGGACAGAATGAGTACATGCTCAATGGTCAACGTGTCCGCTTGCGCGACGTAAATGACCTGCTCTCAAAGTGTGGACTCTCCCAGCGCACTTACACCATTATTGGGCAGGGGCTTGTCGATGCGGCTCTATCGCTGAGAGCCGACGAGCGCCGTCAATTGTTTGAAGAAGCCGCTGGCATCGGTCTATACCGCAGCAGAAGAGAAGAAGCCTTGCGCCGGCTGGATACGACGAAACGCAATCTCGAACGAGTCCAGGATATTCTGGCTGAGTTGAAGCCGCGCTTGAGAAGCTTGAAGCGGCAGGTGGACCGCTCAAAGGATTACGACCAGGTCCGGACGGATCTGCAAGAAATACTGCGAATTTGGTACGGGTATCACTGGTATCGTTTGATGGATACCGTATCTGCACAGGTAGCGGAAGCCGACCGGCAGGTTGGATTGCGGGATGACCTGAGGGTGAAGCAGGCTGAAACCGAGACCGAGATGCGGACGGTGCGTACACAAAGTAATGACCTTCGATCTCAGTTGCGGGGTTGGCGGCAGCAGGTTTCAGACCTTTATCAGGATCGTGAGCGGTCAGGGCGCGAACTGGCGGTAGGAGAAGAGAGATTGCGCTGGCTCACGGAACAGGATGGTCTGCTTGGCAATGAGATTCAAGCGCTTCAGGAGTCACTGACACTGCTGGGTAAGCAAGCCGTCGAAACCGAGACCGACCTCGCCGAGGAGAGAACCATCGTCGTGGATTTCGAGCGTAGACTCGGGACGCTTCTCCAGGATGGCGAGATCGACACAGCGCAACGGACGACCTTGCTTGAGGAAGCGCGGCAGGTGAAGAGTGCATCAGAGACACTGCTCGCGCGGGGAATTACGTTCGATGTGCAGGAGACGCAGTTTCAAAATAGGCAGGATACCCTTCGAGGGCGCGAGGAGCGCCTGAAGGAGGACCTGCAGGCTTTGCGGAAAGAGAAGGAGGATGGCGAGGGGACCCTTCTAGAGGCGAAGCAATCTCTCCTGGAAGCGGAGGAGATGGTTACTAAGGCTCTTTCTGCTGAAGCCGCAGGGCGCGATCGATTAGAGGCTTTACGGTCTGAGGAGGGTCGGGTCGCGCAGCAGATCAACGTGGAGAAAGTGGAAATAGGCACGCTGAGCGCACAACTCTCCGTTCGTCAGTCGAATAAACTGGATGAAACGAAGCTCTCACGCTTGCATTCCGCCCGCGACGAAGGCCGCCTCAGTGGTTACCTGGGAAGCATCACGCGACAGATCCAGATACCCCGAGAATATGATCAGGCGATCCACGCTGCGTTGGGGGATTTCTTTGACAGCCTTGCCTTTGCCGACCTGGACCAAATTCTATTAGCGCTTGAAGGTCCGGAACTGGATGCAACGGGTACTGTCCTTTCGCTTCTGCCCTTGAAGTCGGGACGGCCGCTTAAGCATTTAGACCCCATTGAGGACGCGGACTGTGTCGGCAATGCTGCTGACCTGGTGAAGGCTGCCGATCAATATCGTCCAGCGGTAGAACTGCTTCTGGGTCGAACACTCGTCGTACGCGACCGGCGTTCGGTGAAACGACTGATTGACCAACTGCCGTCCGACGGACGTCTCGTGACGCTCCAGGGGGATATCTTTTACCCAACCGGCCAAGCGGTAATCGGCCTTGGCAAGGGGATCGGTGGGCTCGAGCGTGATGCAAGGCAGCTTCAAGAAAAGCACGATTCGAAACGCAAGGCGCTGGAGTCAATGTTGGCTAAATTGCAGGAGATTCAAGCCCAGATTGTAGCCAGCCGCGAGGCTGTCGAAACAGCAGTCGAGGATCACAAAGGGAGCGAAATAAAGCGCCGGCAGTTCAGGGATCAATCGGAACAAGCTTCACTTGACTTGAAAACCATCGAGCATAGGGTCTCGTTATTAGAAAAAGAATTGGGCACCGTCGAAGGCGAACTTGAATCGGTCCGGCTCGAACTTGTTAAGACTGGAGAGCAAGCTGCGCGTGTACGTGAAGAGATGCAAGATATCGAAACAAAGCATCAATCCGCTCTCCTTGCCCTGGATGGGTTCGGCGAAGGATCTGAGGTTGCGGGGATCGAATCACGTCTGGAACGGGCGAGGGTTTCCCATGATAAGTCGCAGGTCAGGGTTCAGGCGCTAATGGATAGGCGTGCACTTGTCGAGCGTGATCTCACCGGGCGCCAGGAACGGTTGAACGCCAATCATGGGGAAGCAGAGCGATTACAGGAACAGGTTCGAGTTGGCCAGGAAGCGCTCAATAAACTTCGGGCGAAATTGGAAGCGCTGCAAGAGCAGATGAGACCTGCGGAAGAAGCACGTGCTGCTGCGGAAAGCAGCCGGCTGGAACTTGAGGCTCAAGAGAGCGAAGTGCGCGTAGCGCTTCAGGCTGCCGAACGGGCGCATTCCCAGGCGCAAATCGGGTTGGCTCGCAAGCAGGAAGAGCTTACGAGTTTGAAGCGGCGGATCGAGGATGATTTCGGCCTCGTCGCTTTCGAGTACGAAGAAGACATCCCGGGGCAGGAACCGTTGCCCTTCGAGGGCATCGTTGAACGCTTGCCGCGTGTTGAAGATCTGCCGCCTGAGATCGAGAAACAGAGCCGGAACCTGCGCATGCAATTGAGACGTATGGGGCCGGTGAACCCTGAGGCACGGCGCGAATATCGTGAGGTGAACGAGCGGGTTGATTTCCTGACAACACAGGTCGACGATTTGCGTAAAGCCGAGGGTCAGATCCACGAGGTTATCGCCGAACTCGATGTGCTCATGGAGAGAGAATTTCGAAAGACCTTTGATGCTGTCGCCATAGCGTTTCGTGATGCTTTCACACGGCTATTTGGTGGCGGATCTGCGCATTTAACACTAACAGACCCGGACGATCTTACACACACTGGAATCGATATCGATACCCGGCTTCCCGGTCGCCGGACGCAGAGCCTGGCGATGCTCTCCGGTGGCGAGAGGAGCCTGACGGCGAGCGCCCTGATCTTCGCACTGCTTAAAGTATCACCGACGCCTTTCTGTGTCTTGGATGAGGTGGACGCGATGCTTGATGAAGCGAACGTGACGC